>JBFJPA010000207.1:0-7804 GCA_041617355.1 Longimicrobiales bacterium | reverse complement strand
GGTCGAAGCTGCGAGCACCGATGCCATCAGGAAAATGCCGGCGACCTGGACCCAGCGCCGCAGCGGCACGCGCTGCCGCACCTGTGGATCCGGCGTCGACTTGCCCGTCTTGCGGATCCCGTCCGCGGTCAGCTCGTAGACCCACGCGAGCACAGCCACGATCGGAAACCCGGCGAGACACAGAATGACGAGGAAGCGGAAGGCCAGGTCCGGAAGAAGCAGTCCGTCGAAGACCGGTTGCGCGCCTTGCAATAGCGCGAAGACGGCCGCAGCGTAGGCCAACACGGACCGGACCACGCGCCGCCGCTGTAACTCGTCCAGGAGGGGCCGAAGACTCGCCGGAACCGGATCCACTCGCGTGCCCGCTGCTCGAAGGAGAAACGGCTTCAACCTATTCAGCGCGAATGGGCTGCGCCATTCGGACAGGAACGCTTGATCCCTTCACGGAGCGTGCCCGCGCCGACGCTTGCGAGAACCACACGAAGCCCCGCGCCGTACGGGCTTCATAGACCGTTCGTCGAGGAGGCCGAATGAGCTGGCGAGAGCGTATGGGCCGCGCCCTGCGGCGGGCCCGCACCGGTGCATCGAATTTCGCGCGTGCCACGAACATCCGTGTCGACATCAAGAACCTGGAAGGCCGGCGGGACGCACAGCTTCGCGGGATCGGCGAACGCGCGTGTGCGCTGGATGCGGAAGGGCGCGGCCCGCTCGAGCTGACCGGCCTGTGCGCCGAGGTTCGCGAGACGGAAGTGCGCCTGGCGGCCAGGCAGGAGGACCTGGAGCGCGTTCGAAATCCCGGGCCGGCGGGAGAGGCGATGGCCTGAAGGCCGGCGCTCGCTCGCGGGTTGCGCCGCGCTGACCGATCCCGTCGCTTCAGCGGACCAACCGGGAGGGTTTGATGCGAAAGATCATCCACACCGTGCACATCCACGCAACGCCCGCGGTCGTGTACGACGCACTGACCACCAAAGGCGGGCTGAGCGGCTGGTGGTCCACGCGCGTAGAGCTCGATCCCGGTACCGGCGGTGTCGTACAATTCACATTCCATGGCGACTTTCATCCACGAATGAAGCAGACGCGTCTGGACAGGGACCGGCGCGTGGAATGGACGTGCGTGGGCGGCCATGACAACTGGCAGGACAACAACTTCGTGTTCGATCTCGAAGACGTGAGCGGCGAAACCCGCCTGCGCTTCACCCAGGAGTATGCCATGGAGCTGCCAACGGACGTGTACGGGACGTACAACTTCAACTGGGGTTACTATTTGAACAGCTTGAAGCAACTCTGCGAGACGGGCACGGGCGCGCCGTTCGAGGCGGAGACCTGAGTTCATGACGACGTCGCCGCTCGACGGGTTCCCCGTCGTCATCGAGGTGCCCGTCGCGTGGGGCGACATGGACGCTTACGCGCACGTCAACAACACCGTGTACTTCCGCTGGTTCGAAAGTGCGCGCATCGCCTACTTCGATCGTGTCGCATTTCGTGGCGGAAGCGATGGCGGCGTTGGTCCGATCCTGCACTCGACGCACTGTCGGTTCCGGCGTCCGCTCGACTATCCCGATCGCGTGCGTGTCGGCGCGCGGGTGACGGAGATGGGACTGGACCGATTCACGATGGAGTATCGCGCCGTGAGCGCGACACACGAGCTGATCGCCGCGGACGGTAGCGGCATCGTCGTCGCCTTCGACTACGGCGCAGGGCAGAAGGCGACGCTGCCCGCGGATGTGCGGGCGGCCATCGAGACACTGGAAGGGAGGCGCGTCTGACGGGCGGGTCGGGCACGGCGTTCCGGCTGGCGCGGCGTGAGGACCTCGAGGCAATCGTCGCGATGCTCGCCGACGACGTGTTGGGCAGCACGCGCGAGCGTCCGCAATCGCCCCTGCCTCGATCCTACGAGGACGCATTTCACGCGATCGACGAGGATCCGAACGTCGAGTTGGTCGTCGGCTGCATGGGCGACGACGTGATCGCGGTCGCGCAAATCTCGTATACGCCGCACCTCTCGTATGGTGGGCGGTGGCGCGCGACCGTGGAAGGCGTGAGGACGGCGGGTCACGTGCGTGGGCGGGGCATTGGCGCCGAGTTGATGCACCATCTCATCGAGCGGGCCCGCACGCGCGGCTGTCACATGGTCCAGTTGACGACGGACAAGAGGCGGCAGGAGGCCCATCGGTTCTACGAGAAGCTGGGTTTCAAGGCCAGCCATGAAGGCATGAAGCTGCACCTGGAGTGAGGGTCGTCGCGGCGTTGAGCCGCGACGGGCCGGCGCGTCGCCACTGGAGTTGTCATGAGCGATTCCCGCTGGCAACGAATTCACGAGTTGTTCGACGCCGCGCGCGACCTGCCGCAGGCCGAGCGCGACGCGTACGTCCGGGCCCAGGCGGGCGGTGACGATACGCTCGCAGACGAGGTGCTGGCCCTGCTCGGGGCGCACGGCGCACCCGGCCGCTTCGATGCTCTGCTCGGCCGGCTGGCCGGACTCGCCAGCACAGGGCCGGCGCCCGACGACCCCGAGCGTATCGGTCCGTACAAGATCCTGCGTCGGCTCGGGTGGGGCGGCATGGGCGCCGTCTACCTGGCCGAACGTGATGACGGCCAGTTCGAGCATCGCGTCGCCATCAAAGTGCTCCGTCCGGACCGGGCCGGTCCCGAACTGCGCCGGCGTTTCCTCACGGAGCGCCGCATCCTCGCGCAGCTGACCCACGAAAACATCGCCTGGCTGCTCGACGGCAACGTCACGGAGGAGGGCGCACCGTACCTCGTGATGGAGTACGTCGAGGGACAGCCGCTGCTCGTGTACTGCGATGGTGAGCGCCTCTCCGTCACGCAGCGCTTGCGGCTCTTTCTCGATGTGTGCGCCGCCGTCGCCTACGCTCACCGCCGGCTGATCGTGCACCGCGACCTGAAGCCGTCGAACATTATGGTCACGCGCGACGGCACGGTGAAACTGCTCGACTTCGGGATCGCGAAGCTGCTCGAAGACGATGCTACAGCGGGCGACGCGACGCGTACCGGACATCGCGTGATGACGCCGGAGTATGCCGCGCCCGAGCAGGTCCGAGGCGACCCCGTCGCGACCACGACCGATGTCTACCAGCTGGGCGTGCTCCTCTACGAGTTGCTCACCGGCCGCCGGCCATTCACGTCGGAGGGGGGCGCGACGACCAACCTCGAGCAGGCGATTCTGTCGACGGATCCGGTGCGCCCTTCGCAGGCGGTTGCGGCCGTCGCGGCCGATGCGGCGACCGCGCGCGGCACGACGACGGACAAACTGAACCGGCGCCTCGCCGGCGACCTCGACCACATCGTGCTGAAGGCGCTTCGCAAGGAACCGGACGAACGGTATGCCGCCGTGACGGAGCTTGCCGAGGACGTACGGCGGCACCTCGACGGCCGACCGGTCAGCGCGCGGCGCGGCACCTGGCGCTACCGCGCGTCGCGCTTCGTACGGCGAAACCGTGTGGGCGTCGCCGCTGCCGCCCTGCTGCTCCTGTCGCTCGTGGGCGGAATCGCGGGGACGACGTGGCAGGCCGCACGAGCATCGGATCAGGCGGCGATCGCGGCGGCGGAGCGGGACCGTGCGAGGCTCGAGGCAGAGAAGGCGCGAGGCCTCACGGATTTCCTGACGGGTCTGTTCGACGTGGCGAGCGAGGGCAATGCCCGTGCCGACACGCTGCGCCTGCTGCCGGTCCTCGAGGCAGGGGCGGCCCGGCTGGACGACGAGCTGCGCGACCAGCCCGACGTGCGCACGGCCGCGCTCATCGCCGTGTCCGACCTCTACGAGCGGCTGGGCCGTTTCGAAGAGGCACAGCGATATGCCGAAGAGGCGCTGCGGCAACGGCGCGAGACGCTCGACTCGTTCCACCCGGACGTCGCCGAAGCGCTCGACAACCTGGGCGGCGTCCTGCTGGACCGCGGCGATGTTCGGGGCGCTGGTGAACAATGGGCCGAGGCCGTGCGGATCCGACGCGCCGTGCGCACCGCGGCGGGAGAGGCGGCCGACAGTGCGATCCTCGAGCAGTCCGCGACCAGTCTGCACAACCTCGCCGTCGCACGCTGGCGCATGCGCGAGCTGGCCCTCGCCGATTCCCTGGAATCGCAGGCGATCGCGTTGCGCGATTCGGCCGGGACCTCGCGCAGCTCGAAGATGGCCTCGTCCCTCGATGTGCTCGCGCTGGTCCGCCGCGATCTCGGCCGCGAGGAGGAGGCCCTCGAGCTGAGCCGCCGCGCACTCGCCATCCGGCGCGAAGTCTTGCCGAATCCGCACGTCGAGCTGGCCGTCAGCATGAACAACGTCGCAACGCTGCTGCTCGACCTGCGCCGCTTCGACGAGGCCGAGCCGCTGTTCCGCGAGTCGCTCGACA
The DNA here is from genome assembly GCA_041617355.1 of Longimicrobiales bacterium. Taxonomy (GTDB): domain Bacteria; phylum Gemmatimonadota; class Gemmatimonadetes; order Longimicrobiales; family RSA9; genus JBFJPA01. The sequence goes on along the minus strand of JBFJPA010000207.1, from coordinate 3,440 downwards.
TCCGGCGCGCACTGCTCGGCGATGAGCATCCACAGGTGGCGACGGCCATCCACAACCTCGGCGCCGTGCTGAAGGACCTGGGCCGCGACGACGCGGCCATCGCGCGCTACGAGGAAGCGCTCGCCATGCGCCGCAGGCTGCTCGGCGACGAGCACCTCGACATCGCGCTGTCGTTATCCTCGATCGCGCTGCTGTTCCACGAGCGCGGCCGCTGCGCCGACGCCTTGCCCCGGCTGGAGCAGGCAATACCGATCTGGCGAAAGGGTCTCGGCGCGGAGCACGGACTCGTCTACAAGACACGCGGGTTGCGTGGCGACTGCCTGGCCCGGTTGCGCCGGTTCGCCGACGCCGAAGGCGAGCTCATGCCGACGTACGAAGGACTGATCCGCGTCGCCGGTGAGGACCATTCCGAGACGCGACGGGTGCGGCAGTTCCTGCGAACGCTCTACGAGGCGTGGGGCCGCCCTGCGGACGCCGCGAAATACGCCGACCCGGGGGGAGGGTAAGCTTAGGCCGGTCGGTCCTGTTCCGTCGGGTCGAGCGCGCGATTCAGCCACGCGCGGCAGAGCGCCCAGTCCCGTTTCACCGTGGCCGGCGAAACGCCCAGCACCTGCGCCGTTTCGTCGACACTCAGGCCGCCGAAGAATCGGTACTCGACGACACGACACTGGCGGGGCTCGACGGCCTCGAGGCGATCAAGCGCTTCGTCGAGCGCGAGCAGGTCGTCGGCCGTATCCGTCTCGACACCGCCCGCCAGCTCCAGCGGCACGTGCACGGCCTCGCCGCCGCCACGTTTCGCGCGGCGCTTCGCCTTCGCCCAGTCGATCAGCACTCGCCGCATCGTGCGCGAGGCCATGGCCAGGAAGTGGACTCGCCCTTGCCATTCGATGCGCTCGAGCGACGAGATGCGGACCCACGCCTCGTGCACGACATCCGTCGTGCTCAGCGTATGGCCGGCGTGCTCACGCGCCATGTGACGGTGCGCGATGCGGTGCAGCTCGTCGTACAGCATCGGGATGACTTCGTCCAGCGCGTCGCGACGGCCCGCGGCGAACTCTCCGAGGAGGCGCGTGACCTGGCCGGGCTCGGTCATGGCTGCCATGCGTGAGGGTACGCAGACAGCATAGTCGCGCCCCGCGCGCTGGACAACGCGCGCGAGGCGGATTGGTGGTTGAAAGGGCTGCTGCACGGCCCGCGACCCGCATGACCGGCGGGCCAGGCGGGATCAGGCCGCGCCGGCTCCGACGCCCGCGCCACGCTCGACGGGAATGCCCACGATGTTGCCCCACTCCGTCCAGGAGCCGTCGTAGTTCTTCACATTCTCATGGCCCAGCAGGTAGCGCAGCACGAACCACGAGTGGCTCGAGCGCTCGCCAATGCGGCAGTACGTGATGATGGGGCGTGTGCCGGTGATGCCGGCGTCGCGGTAGATCGACTCCAGCTCGGCCGCGCTCTTGAACGTGCCGTCGTCATCATTGACGGCCTTCGACCACGGAATGTTCGAGGCGCCCGGGATGTGTCCACCGCGCTGACAGGTCTCGGGCAGCCCGGGCGGCGCGAGGATCTCGCCCGTGAACTCGGCGGGGCTGCGTACATCGACCAGCTCGGCCGCGCCCGAATCCGAGATCTCGCGCACCTCGGGCAGGAACGCGCGCAGCGAGCGGTCCATCTCTTGAGCGTCGTAATCCGTCGCGTCGACGGCCGTACGCGCCGCGGTCATGGCACGCTTCTCCAGCTCCCATTTCTTGCGGCCACCGTCCATCAGCCGCACGTCCGCGTGACCGTACACGTTCATCTGCCAGAGCGCCCACGCCGCGAACCAGTTGTTGCTGTCGCCGTACAGGACCACCGTCGTGTCCGGCGCGACGCCCGACTGCTGCATGAGCGTTTCGAACGAGGTACGGTCGAGGATGTCTCGCCGGACGGTGTCGCAGAGCTGGGTCTTCCAGCTCCAGCCGACTGCGCCGGGTATGTGGGACTGGTCGTAGAGCGCCGTATCGACATTGACTTCGACGAGGCGCACGCCCGGATCGTCCTTGTGTGCCGCGACCCAGTCCGTCGTGACCAGCATCTCGGGATGTGCGTAACGTTTCATCTCTCCAACTCCCTCCGTCAGCGGACGATTTTTCGGCCCGGTGAGGCGCGGGCACGCACGCGCGATGCAGGCCGGCTCGCCAAGAGAGGCGACGATTTCGACGGAAGGGGCTCAAGCCCGGTGGTCCAACGGCCAAACGCCGTCCGCTCAGCCCACTTCGATTGACCCGGCGGGCTCTTCACCGTTCCTTCACACGAGATTCACGCGGCCTTCACCCTGACCGGCGGGCCGGTGGGTTAGCCTGGCGGTGACCCCAGGAGGTGCCGATGCACAGCTCGTCGAAACGATGGGCGTCGCTGGCCTGCGCGGCGGTGGCGCTCACTGCCGCAGCCGCCCCGCAGGTTGCGGCCCAGTTCCCGCCCGACTCGTTCACGAACCTGCGTGTGCTGTCGAAGGACATCCGGCCGGACTCGCTCGTGCGGATGATGGCGTCGTTCACGCGTGCGCTCGGCGTGCGCTGCACGCATTGCCACGTGGGCGAAGAGACGATCCCGCTGGCCGAGTACGATTTCGCGTCGGACGAGAAGCTGCCGAAGCGCAAGGCGCGAGTCATGCTGGAGATGCTCGGCCGCATCAACGGCGATCACCTCGCGTCACTGGAGCAACGCGTCGATCCGCCCGTTCGCGTGGAGTGCATCACCTGTCACCGCGGCACGCGCGAGCCGCGCATGCTGCAGGACATCCTGCTGTTCGCGTACGATGCTGGCGGCGCGGACTCGGCGATCGCGACGTACCACGCGCTACGTCGCCGGAGTTACGGCCGCTTCACGTACGACTTCAGCGAGGTCCCGCTGGCCGATGTGGGCGGCACCCTGGCGAGTCGGAGGGAGCTGGCCGACGCGGAGCGGATTCACGCGCTCAACGTCGAGATGAATCCGAGCTCGGCGTTCGCCAAACGACAGCACGCCGGGACGGCGCTGGCCATCGCCTTCACGAGCAACGAAGCCGCGGGCCGGGCCAGACACGCCGAGCTGAAGGCGGCCTATGGTCCGACCATCTTCCAGGAGCAGCTGCTCAACCAGCTCGGCTACCAGCTGCTGGGCATGGGTCAGGCCGCGGCGGCGGTAGCCGTGTTTCGCGTGAACGTCGAGGAGTACCCGGACGCGTTCAACACGCACGATTCGCTCGGCGAGGGCCTTGCGGCGGCGGGCGATGTGGCGGGCGCGATCCGGGCTTACGAGAAATCGCTCGAGCTGAATCCGCAGAACACGAACGCCGTCGAGAAGCTGCGCGAGCTGCGCCGACGGCGCTGACCTGCCGAACCGGTCGGGGGCGGCCTTGTCCGCCCCCGGCCAATGACCGACGTTGCCGGGGTCCGTCGTTCGTCACGACCCGGTCGTCGAGG
>JBFJPA010000206.1:0-7817 GCA_041617355.1 Longimicrobiales bacterium | reverse complement strand
GGCATCGCGAAATGGCGGGCGGAAGACCGTCCGATCGAGACCGGACCGCCCGCCGCGGCGCCGGCCAGGGCCGGTCAGCGGTTGACCGTCCGTCCGCGCGAGAACATGCTCGTCAACGCAGAGTGGATTCACGCGCGACTCGATGATCCGAAGATCGCACTCGTCGACGCGCGACCCGACGACGAGTACACGGGCGAGGACGGCGGGATGGGCGGAATGGCACATCCCGGACACATCCCGGGCGCGCGCCAGATGTACTACGAGAAGCTGCTCGTTCCGGGCGATGTCCCGACATTGCGGCCGGCGGCGGAGCTGCGCGCGCTGTTCGAGGAGGCGGGGGCAACGGATGGCCGCACCGTCGTCGCGTACTGCATGATCGGCATGCGCGCGAGCCTGACGTACTTCACCGCGCGTATGCTCGGTTACGACGTCCGATTCTACGACGGCTCATGGCACGACTGGGGCACGCGCGACCTGCCCTATGTGTCCGGCCGCAACCCACGCTGATCGTCGGTCGTCGCAGCGCGGGTCCACCGCATCACTTTCCCAGCACGAGGTACGCGCCGAGCGACGCACCGCCCGGCGCGCTCTCGTATCCGATGCGAAACACGAGGCGGTGCCCCGCCCGAAAGAGCGCGCCGACCACGACGTTCGGTGCCCAATCCGTGAACGGGTCGTTTCTCACGTAATAGCTACCGGTATCGGTGATCGGGTCGATCGCTTCGTCGAAGTACTCGCGAACGTGTGTCCTGCGTGCCACGCCGCCGCCGAGCATGATGGCGAGCTCCGGCGAGAGCGTGTACAGGCCGCCGAGATTGAAGAGCATCCATTCCGTCTCATCCCGAATGACCTGATCGTTGCGCTCGGCTTCGACCCAGCGGACCGTGCACTCGAGAATCGCCGGTGGACAGTAGTCGGTGTGACGCGTGCGGCTGGGAACCGTCACCTTCCAGTCCCCGAAGATGCCGAGGTCGTTTCCAATGAATCGGAACGCGCCTGCGCCGAGCAGCACGTCGGGCACGACCGGTGTGTATCCGATCCCCGTGCGCATGCCGTTTCGAAAGTCGGGTCCTGACACCTGGGCGGCGGCTGTCAGGGGCGCACCGAGCGCGAGCAGTGCGAGAAGAACGGCGCACGGGAGCGTCGTCCGGGAACGTCCATTCATGGTCTGCCTCCGTTGGCCGCCGGCGTGTCGCCGGCCCCTCCACGCGGTTGCACCGACGTGGCCTGTTGTTTCGGGAATCTCACGGTCCGCCATCGGCTTGCGCGCCTTGAACCGCAGATTGAGAATTGGAGAATGAACGCGCGTCGCCCGAACCCCCGACGCCACACGGTTTGGACCGGCTTTCTCGCCGCCTCGATGGTCGCCTGCCTGGGACCCACGGAGCCGGTGGAGATCCTGCAATGGCAGGCCCCGCTGGCTGCTGCCCCGGACGCGGCCACGCCGATCACCGGTTCCATCGCCATGGTGGCCCGTGAGCTCGAGACGCGAATTGGCGTCGGGATCCGCGACGCCGAGCCGGGTGCCAGACTGGGCTGGCACGTCCGTTCCGGGCGCTGTAGTGGCTCCGGCGATGCCGTCGCCCCGACCTCGGTCTTCCCGGTCATCGTGGTTCTCGACGACGGCCAGGGTCGGGCGGAGGCGGTGGTGCGGCGCAGGCTGTCGGGGAACGCGTACGCGGGCGAGGTGTTCGCCGATCCGGACGGAAGTCGGATCGTGCTGGCGTGTGCCAATCTCGATCGCGGAGCTTGAGCGGTCGAGGTCGCCGGCGCGCGTTCGTACGCGTGTGGACCGATCGGTGGAGAACCGATGATCCCTCCAGTGGCTCGCCAACCTGTTCTGCTCCGGACCTGGAACGGTCTGGCGGGTCCCGCCGTCGTGTGCATCTTCGCAGTCCTCGCCTGCGTGATCCCGTCCGCTCCCGTCGAAGCCCAACGCAATCCCCTGGATTCGTCCATTCGCGGGCGCGTCGTCGACGAGACGACTGGCCAGGGGATCGCCTCCGTACAGGTCGAATTGATGGATGGCCGGACGAGAATCCGGGCTTCGGCGCATACGGATCAGGACGGGAACTTCATTCTTGCCCGCGTTCCGTCGGGTTCCTTTCGGCTGCGCGTACGCCGCATCGGGTACGCGTCCACGACGACGCCCTACTGGCGCGTCGAGAGCGGCGAGGTCCTCACGGTGACAGTGTACCTGCATCCGGAGGCTGTGCTCCTGGCGCCTCTCGCGATCGAGGCGAGAGCCCGCTCGCGGTCGCCCGTCCTGGCCGGCTTCTATCATCGGCTGGAGCGCGGCGTCGGCGGCATTCTGCTGACACGCAAGGACATCGAGAGCCGCAATCCGATGCGCATCACGGACGTGCTCGAAACGATTCCCGGCGTGCGAATCGAGACGGCGCCGGGATTCGGTGCACGCGGACGGATCGTGCGCCTGTCCCGGTCGGCCCTGGGCCCCGGCGGTGGGCAGTGCCGGGTGCAGGTCTTCGTGGACGGCGTGCTCGCGAGCCGGGGCGGCGAAGTCGACCTCGATGAGCTCGCGTCGCCGAGCGGCCTGGAAGGCATCGAGGTGTACCGCGGCCTGGGCACGATCCCACCCGAGTTCATCACGCCCGAGGCTCGGTGTGGCGTCATTGCGCTCTGGACCACGCGCGGTGCGTAGGCCTCGACAGGATCAGTTCCGGGTCGGGCCGCCGCCAGCAATCAGCTCGATCACGATGGCGCCTTCCACACTCTGACCGGTCGGGATGCTCAGCGTCGCGGTGGCCTGCGCGGCGTCCAGGTAGCGGACACGCACGATGTTCTTCGTGTCGAACTGACGCAGCGCTTCGACTCCGCCCACGTACGACCGGTGCGTGTAGACCAGGACGCGGGTCTCGGAGGTAATGCTCCGCGGTGCCCTCACCTGAAGCCAGCGTGGCCGAAGCTGCTCGATCGCCTCGAGCAGGTTGGACGCCCGCGTGGTCGCGATTTCTTCCGGCGTGAGAATGGACTGGTCGCCGCGTGTCGTCTGCCGACCCGCAGTGCAGCCGGTGGCCAGGCCGAATGCCGCGACGACGAGCACGGGAACCAGTTTTCTACGATTCATGCCATTGCCTCCATTCCGGTCCCGGGCCCGGCGCGCTATCGTTGAAGTGCAGAATCGATTCATGGGGATCCCGACGATCTCCGTGTGGACCGGAGAACCCCGATGACAAAGCTTCGCGGTCGCGCGGCCTGGCTTTCGTTCGTGTTGCTTCTCATGCTCGCGGCGCCGGCGTGTGACAGCCCCGCCGAACCACCCCCGACCGAGGATGAAAAGAAAGAGGAGGAGGAGAAGAAAGAGGGCATCACCTCCACGGGTCGCACCGGCTCCTCCGTGCGGATCCGACTCGAGGGGGCCGACGCGTCCGCGTCCTGATTCTGCTTCACCTGCCGGGGTGTGAAGGGGGCCGCCACCAACTGGCGACCCCCTTCCCTACCTTCACGACGCAACCTTCAGACGCCGATCAGTAGCCGTACGTTCCCTTCGGTGCCGCGCCGCCGGCCGGCCCGCCGAAGGTGTACGGCTGCATCTGCAACAGCTCGGCTTCGCGGCCCGGAACCGGGACGTGCAGGAACGAGCCCTCCGACAGATCGCCCCAGCCGCGCATGTGGAAGTACCAGGACGCCATGTGCAGGCCGTAGAACATCGTCTCCATGCGAACCTCCCACTTGAGCATCTCGAGGAGGTCGCCGCACCGGCCGTCGGGCAACTTCGGAACACAGCTGGTGTTGGTCCCGTTGGCGTCCGTCGCATTGAGACCGGCCGCCGTGCGTGTCTGGTTGATGATGGTCGCAGCGCCCGCACGGTCGTTCGTGCGGAACAGCGCCTCCGCCTTCAGGAGCCGCATCTCGACGAGCGTGACCTCCGGGTGGTCGGTGCGCGTCGTGGTCGCCTGCCACTGATCGTTCGACCGGTTCCGGTAGAACGACCAGCGGAACGTGCCGCGGTCCGGCCGGTTCCACTGCGCACCGTACCCGCCGCTCGCCGTCGGGATCTCGAAGATCCTGCCCTTCGTCGCGGTTTGCGCCGCGAGCGTGGCGCCCTGCGGGAAGCGCGTGTCCGGCGTGACGATCAGGAACGGATCACTCGCCTGATCGGCCGAGAGGTTCGGGTGACGTTCCCACGGCGTCTTGGCGAGCCACCGCTGGTAACGGCCCGATTGATCCGCCATGCCGAGCACCTGGAAGCTGAGCTGCGCCCACGGCCCGTAGCGAACCAGATTGCTCATGACACCCGACGCGAATCCTGAGCCCGAACGAACGTCGATCGCCCACGTTGCCGTGATGCCGTTGTCGATGTCCGCGATCACGTTCTGCCAGTTCACGGCCGTGCGCTCCGCCGGCGTGCGTGCGACGGCCGCGCGGTAGCGGGCCTTGAACGAGCGCGTCAGCCGGACCAGGTCGGTGGAGCTGACCGTGCGCGACATCCACGTCGCGGGGATCGTGAACGTCTGGCCCTGCGCCTCCTGAATGGCCTTGTCGAAGTACCCCAGGGCAGCCGTCATGACCTGCGGGTACGGCGCCAGCTTCACGTTGTCGACGGCGATCGACGGATCGTAGATGTATCCCTGATCGTAGAGGATCGCGACGCTGCCGTGCGCCAGGCCGAGCACGAAGTAGCCGAACGCACGGGCACGTGCCAGGTCCGCAGGCGGCAGCGTGACCTTGCCGCTTTCGATGGCGCGGAGGCCATCCACCACGGCCGACACGGCACGGTAGAGCTGGGTCCAGCTGTACGAATACTGTCCGTAGTACACGTCGGCGGGCAGGTGGTGGACCCGCGACTTCGGCCAGCTCGAGAATTCGACCATGCCGAAGTTGGCCGCCGTCGCCGACGTCATGTACGACATCGTGCCCAGGATCGGGCCGATGCCGCTGCTGCTGCTGCTCGCGTTCCACCAGGACGAGAAGCCGCCGCCGATGAGCGCTTCGATGTCGCCGGCGGTGCGAAGCGCCCGCTCGGCATCGGCCGCATTGGGGTTCTGTACATTGAGATCGATGCACCCCGTCGTGGTGACGCTCGCGAGGGCGGCGATCGCCAGGATCTTGCGCGTTCTCATGTTCATTCCCTCGCTCAGAAGTTGAGCTCGATGCCGAGCGTCACCGTGCGGAACGCCGGGTAGCTGAACCCGTCGACGCGCGCGATGTTCGCCGAGCCGACACCGCCGCCGGTCGAACCGACGTCGGGGTCGTAGCCATCATAGTTCGACCACGTGTACAGATTGCGGCCCGTCACCGACAGCGTGAAGCCGTCGAAGCCACGCGCGACCGGCAGCCGCCCGAGCAACTCGCGCGATGCACGGTAGCGAACGGAGATCTCGCGCAGCTTGATGAAGCTCGCGTCGTCGACGAACGCCGAGCTCGGCTGCAGCCCGGACGCACCGTACAGGCGGTCGTAGTAGCCGACCGGCTTCTGATCGGCTTCCGGCACGCGGGACTGGTCCATAATGCCGGCATAGCTCTGGAACACGGCCCACTGCAGCGGCTCGTTGTAGACCTTGAAGCCCTGCACGGATTCGAGCAGCCCGTACAGGACGAAGCTGCCGAACGAGACCGTGTTGGCGAGGCCGAGCTTGTACTTCGGCGTCGTCTGACCGAGCGGCAGGAACGTGGTCCGGTCGCCGGTGATCGGGTCATCGCCCTCGGCCTGGAACGGTGTGCCCCACGTAATGGTCTGGCCACGGATCGTGAACGGCGCCGGCGTGCCCCACCAGTTGCGCGCCCGGCCATCCGTGCCCGTGTACTGCTGCCAGCCGTTCTTCCACGAGCCGGCGTTGCCGACCCAGACCAGGAAGCCGTCGTTGTTGACCTGGAACTGGTTGCAGTCCACACCGGCCGGCAGGTGGCCACACTTCGTGGCGAACTGGAAGCCGTAGAACGTGCCCAGCGTCTCGCCCTTCCGCACGTAGAACACGTTGCCGAGGCCCTGTCCGTCCACGCCCGTCTGGTAGGCTGGCACATTGAGCTCGGTGATCGTGTGCCGCGTCCTGTCGAACAGCACGCGCGTATTCCACGTGAAGTTGCTGCGGCGGACCAGCTGCGCGTTGAACGTCGCCTCGAACGTGTTGCTCTCGAGACGGCCTGCGTTCCGCCACTGACTCGTGAAGCCCGTATACGCCAGCGACGGCACGCTCAGGATCTGGTCCTTGATGTCGGACTTCGCGTACGTCAGATCGATCGAGTACCGACCCAGGAACAACGCTTCGATGCCCGCTTCCTGCTCGGTCGCGAACTCCGGCTTCAGGTTGCGGTTGCCGAGCGAGACCGGCGTGATCGCGCCGCCCGACACCGAGTACGTCTCGTACTGCGCCGAGAAGTTCGGCTCGTTGCCTGCCGTGCCCAGCGAGTAGCGTAGCTTCAATTCGTCGAGGCCGGGCAGATTGAACCACGGCTCTTCCGTCAAGCGGTACGCGACGGAGCCGCGGTAGTACCACTTGCGCCGCGACTCCGGACCGAACAGCGACGAACCGTCCTGCCGCACCAGCGCGTCGACGACGTAGCGGTCCTTCAAGTCGAGATTCGTGATGACGAAAAAGCCGTCGCGGCGAATCGGTGTGGTCGACGAGCCGCCGCTGATGTTCGCGTTCGGAATGTTCGAGAAGGTCCAGACACCGTCCGCCGTGAAGTCCGTGCCGGACGTTGTCGTCGACGCGGCATCTTCCTTCTCGATCAGATAGCGTACCTGCGTCGTCGTGGCGAGGTCGCCGAAGCGCCGGCGGACCTGCGCCGTCAGCGACGCGTTCAGGCCTTCGATCTGCGTGCTGGTGCGCGACAGGCTGCCACCCTGCGGCACGCCCTGAATGTTGCGGAAGCCTTTCGGGCGGAAGCTCTGCGTGTTGTTGTCGAGCCGGTCGAACGACACGTTGCCGTCCATCTGGAACCACGAGATCGGCATCCACGTCGTCGTCAGGCTGCCCAGATACCGGCTCCGCTCTCCCGTGTTCTGCGTCGTCGACATCGTGTAGAGCGGATTGATGTTGTCATTGAACGGATCCGGCTTGATGACCAGCACGCCGGGGATGTTCGGGTCCTCGGAAAGCAGGTCCACGCCCGCGGGCATGCGCGTGAGCTGGAACATGCTGCCATCGTTCGTGCTCGAGCTGCGACGGCTGTAGCTCGCGCTGGCCGACACCGTCAGGTCCGTGCGGACCGACTGGTCCAGGTTGAGCCGGAACGTGTGCCGCAAATCACCTTTGTGATACGGCATGATGCCCTCGTCGTCCTGACGGTTGTAGGAGACGAGGTAGTTCGTGCCGCCCGACCGGCCGGAGATGGCGACGCTGTTCGTCATGTAGTCGCCGCCGCGGAAGAAGCGCTCCACGTGGTCGTACGTCTGACCCGGCCAGGATTCCCGCTGGATGGTGTTCCACGCGTTGCGCGACTCGCCCGGCAGGGCACGTTGGCCCGCGAGCGAAACAGACGGGCACTTCAGCCAGTTGCACGGATTGCCATTCTGATCGACGAAGCGGCCATCGCTCGACATCAGGAACTGGTGCCGCTGCGTCAGGTTGAACCGGCCGGGCAGGTCGCTCGAACCGACCTCCGTGCGCACCGTGTAGCGAACCTGATCATTACCCACGTTGCGGCCGCGGTTCGTCGTGATCTGGATCACGCCGTTCGCCGCGCGAGAGCCGTACAGCGAAGCCGCCGCCGCGCCTTTGACCACTTCGATCGACTCGATGTCCATCGCGTCGATGTCCGCGACCGATGCGGCCAGGATGACGCCGTCCACGATGTAGAGGGGATCCTGGTTGCGGCCGCTCGCGTTGATGCTCGTGGGGCCGCGCAACAGG
>JBFJPA010000205.1:0-7817 GCA_041617355.1 Longimicrobiales bacterium | reverse complement strand
CGCGGGCCGTGACTGGGCCGATCTTCTCCACACGCACCGAGCACTTCTTGTAGTCGGGCTCGCGCGAGATCGGGCAGGACGCGTCCAGGGTCAGCTCGTTGATGAGCAGGCCTTCGTCGAAGAACGGCACGAACACCTGGCCGCGCGGCGGCTGGCCGCGGTAGTCGATGCGCGCTTCGATGTCGAGCCGGCCCCGCCGGCTCACGAGCCGGACACGTTCACCATCGCGGATGCGCAGCTCGCGTGCGTCCTCCGCGTTCAGCTCGACGTACGCCTTCGGCATCGCGCGGTGCAGGATCGGCACGCGCCGCGTCATGGAGCCGGTGTGCCAGTGCTCGACGACACGGCCCGTGTTCAGCCAGAACGGGTACTCGGCGTCGGGCACTTCCGGCGGCGGCTCGTAGGGCCGCAGCCAGAGCCAGGCGCGGTGGTCGGGCTTGCCGTAGAAGTCGAAGCCGAGCGAGGCGTCGGCGGCCGGATCGTACGCCGCGTTGTAGCGCCACAGCGTTTCCTTGCCATCCACGTACGGCCACACGACGCCGGGCCGCGCGCGCAACTCCTCGTACGGCGCCATCCGGTGCTTCGGATTGTCGTGGAAGCGAGTGTACTCGTTCCAGATCTCTTCGATGTGATTGGATCGGTCCCACGGGAAGAGCGAGCCCAGCCCGATCCGGCGCGCCACCTCGATGAGCTGCCACGTGTCACTCATGCAGTCGCCGGGTGGATCGACCAGCCGGTCCCAGTGCTGCGTGCGACGCTCCGAATTGCCGAACATGCCCTCGCGCTCGATCCACATCGCGGACGGCAGGATCACGTCCGCCACGTCGGTCGTCGGCGTGGGATAGACGTCGGACACGACGACGAAGCGGTCGGCCTTGAGCGCGCCCTCGCGGTAGCGCGTGACCTTCGGCATCGAGACCATCGGGTTGGTCACCTGGATCCACATGAAGCGGATCTCGCCGCGGTCGAGCGCGCGGAACATCTCGACCGTGTCCCAGGTCGGCGTTGCAGGAATGTTCTCGACGGGCACGCCCCAGATCTCGGCGGCGAAGCGCCGGTCTTCCTCGTTGGTGACGGCGCCCTTCGGCAGCTTGTGCGTCAGCGTGCCGACCTCGCGGACCGTGCCGCACGCACTCGGTTGGCCCGTCAGCGAGAACGGGCTGTTGCCGGGCTCGGAGATCTTCCCGACCAGCAGGTGGATGTTGTAGATGAGGTTGTTCATCCAGGTGCCGCGCGTGTGCTGGTTCACGCCCATGCACCAGAACGACACGACCTTGCGCGCGGGATCGCCGTACAGCGAGGCGAGCCAGCGGATGTCCGTCGCGGGCACGCCCGAGAGCGCGGCGACCTTCTCCGGCGAGTAGTCGTCCAGGAACTTCACGAACTCGTCCCAGGTCACGTCCTGCGCCTGGTCAATGAACGTGAAGCGGTCTTCCAGGCCGTAGCCGATGTCGGTCTTGCCCGACTTCAGGGCAACGTGACGGCGCACGAACTCGCGGTTCACACGCCCCGTACGCACCAATTCGTGACAAATGGCGTTGGCGATCGCCAGGTCGGTCTGCGGCTGGAACAGCAGGGACCGGTCTGCCGCGTAGCTGGTGCGCGTCGTGCGCGTCGCCAGATCTACGATGCGCACGCTCCGCCTCGCACGCCGCCGCTCGAGCATGCGCGAGAACAGGACCGGGTGCATCTCCGCCATGTTGTTGCCCCAGAGCACGAACACGTCGGCGTGGTCGATGTCCTCGTAGCAGCCCATCGGCTCGTCCATGCCGAAGGACGACATGAAGCCCGTGACGGCGCTCGCCATACACAGACGCGCGTTCGCCTCGACGTTGTTCGTGCCAATGCCGCCCTTGAACATCTTCGTGGCAACGTATCCGTCCGGGATCGTCCACTGGCCGGAGCCGTAGATGGCGACGGAGTCCTTGCCGTGCTGGTCGATGGTCTCGCGCAGGCGGCGCGCGATCAGGTCGAGCGCCTCGCCGATCGGCACTTCGACCAGGCGGCCATCGCGCCGGACCAGTGCCTTCGTCAGTCGGTCCCGGCCGTACAACGCCTGGACGGAGTGGTAGCCCTTCACACAGCAGAGGCCGCGATTCACGGCGGAGTCGGGATCGCCACGGACCGCGACGGCACGGCCGTCCGAGATCCCGATGAGCAGGCCACAGCCGACGCCGCAGAAGCGGCAGGGCGACTTCCGCCAGACCAGGTCATCGTTCGACGTCTGGCCGTCGAGACCGGCGAAGCTGACGCCGGGCACCAGTGACGCCGCCGCGGCCGCAGCCGATGCGGCGGCAGCGCGCTTCAGGAAATCCCTTCGCTCGACGAGCAATGCCATCAGCGCACCATACCGGTCGACTGGATCGATTTCGGGTCGAGAGTCGGCAGCTGCGAACGCCGCGTGCGGCGCGCGTACGCGTCGTCTGCGTCGACCTCGCCGAAGACGAGCACGAGACACTGAATGTCCTGAACGGCATCCAGCCGCTCGCGCAGCGTCGACTCGGCCGCGCCGTCCTCGGTGTCCGTGACGAGGATCATGACCTCAGCGCCGCGGGCGGGCGTGACCTCGCAGCCGGGGATCGCCTCGAGCGTTTGTTGAACGGGCTCGTGCCGGCCCTCCGCCGGGAATACGAGATAGCTGCACACCGGCACGGGATGGCCTCCGCGCGGAAGGATCGCGATGCGTCGCTGTCACGGGAGCCGTCCGCGCCGCACGGGCCCGAACGGTTCTGAAAAGGGTCGGCGCTCAGGGCGCGCGCCGACATCGGGAGACCGCCCGACGGGTGTAGGGGATTTCCCGAACGGGCCAGCGCGCAGACAGGCGCCACCGCCAAGGTCCAACGTACGGGCTCTCCGTCTGCGCGACCAGTCTGGGCGGGGCAGCCATCCGCCAACGTCGCGGCTTCTCGCGGAACGGCGCCCCCGCTAAGTTGTCAGCCGATCCCTGATCCCGACCTGGAATCGTTCCGCTCATGAACAAGTCGCACATCGTCGCACTCGCCAGTCTGATGCTCGCCGTTCCCGCGCAGGCACAGGAGCCGCCTCCACGCCTCGTCGTCGTCATCGCGGTGGATCAGTTACGCGAGGATTACCTGGACCGCTTCGCCCCGCATTTCGGCTCGGGTGGGTTCCGCCTGCTCTTCACGCGCGGCGCGCGCTTCACGGACGCGTCTTTCGTGCACGCCGGTACAATGACCTGTCCGGGACACGCCGTGATGATGACCGGTGCACACGCGGCGATACACGGCATCATCGGAAACGACTGGTGGAACCTCGACAAGAATCGGAAGGAGTACTGCGGACGCGACGATGACGCGCCCCTGGTCGGCATCGTCCGTGAGGGTCGGTCACCCCGAAACCTGATCGCCAGCACGGTCGGCGATGAGATGAAACTCTCGAACCGCCATAGCAAGGTCATCACGGTGTCCGGCAAGGACCGCTCGGCCATCATGTTGGGCGGCAAGAGCGCAGATGCAGTGTATTGGATGGAAGACACGCTGTTCGTCAGCTCGCGCTACTACCTCGCGGAACTGCCCGCCTGGGTGAAGCGCTACAACGCGTCCGGTGAGGCGGCGCGCTACTTCGGCGCCAGGTGGGACCGCCTCCTGCCCGAGCCAGCGTACGCGTCGCAGGGGCCGGACGACGCGCCATGGGAGCGGAACGTGTCCGGCATGGGTCGCGCGTTCCCACATGTGCTCGGGGCCACGGAGCGCGTGCCGGGGCCGGCGTACTTCAAGGCACTCGAGTACTCGCCGTTCCAGAACGAGATGGTCGTGGACCTCGCGATCGAGGCCGTGCGGGAGGAACGCCTGGGCGCCGACTCGGTGCCGGACCTGCTCGGCATCGGCCTGTCGGGCAACGATCACATCGGCCACGCCTTCGGTCCCGACAGTCACGAGGTGATGGACATCACCGTGCGCACGGATCGCTTGCTGTCTCGCTTCTTCGCGTTTCTCGACGCGCAGATCGGTCTCGACGACGTGCTCATCGTGCTCACGTCCGATCACGGTGTCGCGCCCGTCCCCGAGGCGGCGCACGCCGCGTCCCCGGGGCTCGGCGCGCTGCGCCTGCTCGATGATGAGGTCAAGACCGCGGCCGAGACCATCATGACGGAACGGTTCGGACCGCCGGCGCGTCAGTGGATCGCGTATCACGACTATCCGTGGCTGTATTTCGATGAATCCGAGCTGGCGGGCCGGGGCATCGCGATCGGGACGGCGGAGTCGGCGCTCCGTGACGCTGTCGCGCAGTTCGAATACGTCACACACGCGTGGACGCGAGCCGACCTGCGGGTGCAGCACGCGGCCGGCCTGTCCTCGCCGACCGTGTTGTCCTTCCACCCCGATCGCAGCGGTCACGTCACCTACGAAACGAGACCGTGGGTCGTCGTGACCAGCGAGAGGGACGGCACGACGCACGGCACGCCGTGGGCCTACGACCGGTCTGTTCCGCTGCTCTGGTTCGGGCGCGGTATCCGCCCGGGCGAATATGCGGACGCAGCGAGCATCGCCGACATTGCGCCGACGCTGTCGCGTCTGCTCCGCATCGAACGACCGCCCGCCGCGACCGGCCGCGTACTCACCGAGATGCTCGCGCCGCAACGCAACTGGTAACGCGCCAGCGCTCGATACGGACGCCTCAGCCGGGTCGAACCATCGAAAGGCCGCCGTCGACGGCGATGACCTGTCCCGTGACCCAGCCGCTGGTCTGGCCGTCCAGCAGCCAGGCGGCAACATCCGCCGGCTCCTCGGCCCGACCGAGACGACCCAGCGGGTGCAACGACTCCGAATGCTTTCGCGCCGACTCGCGCGAGGTAATGCGTTCGGTGAGCGGCGTCTCGACGAGGCCCGGCGCGACCGCGTTGACTCGCACGCCCCAGCGCGCGTACGTGCTCGCCGCCGAACGGACCAACGCCGCAACCGCCCCTTTCGCCGCCGCGATCGCTTCATGATTCGGCAGGCCGGTCAACGCGGCCGCCGACGAAAACAGCACGACCGAACCGTTTGTGTCGCGCAGCGCAGCGACCGACGCGCGAAGGACGTTGAACGCCGTCGCGACATTCGCGTCGAGCGTGGCGGCGAGCTCGTCCGGCTTGGTCAGGTGCGCCGGCTTCAACACCATCGAGCCTGCCAGCGACGCGACGCCATCCAGCCGGCCCATCGTCTCGATCACATGATCGACGAGCTCGCTGACCGCATCACCATCCGTGGCGTCGACGACGCGCCACGGTGAGTCCAGCTCCGCCGACAACGCTCTCAGCGCCGATTCCGTTCGCGCCGCAAGGAAAACGCGGCCGCCACGCTCCACCAGGCGCCGGCTCAGCGCCGAGCCGATCCCGCCCGTCGCTCCGACGACCAGATACACCGGCCCGCTCATCGTTCGACTCGCCGGTGTCGGAGCAGCGCAGCGATCGCACCAACCCAGTGAAAGCGCGTGCGCCGATCCCCCGTGGGCCCGCTCCGCTCCGCCACTCGACGGCCGCGTACCCGAAACTCGACGGGCAACCCGATTCGTTCGTCCACCCACCGCAACGCCATCCGACTCGTTCGCGCGGACCGAAACAGCTTCCAGGCCGCGCGCACCCCGGGCACATCGACCACGAGGCGGTCGTCAACCGTACGCACCCGAAATGGCGCGGACCTGCCGACGATGCGCAGGTCCGCCGCCAGTTCCAGTCCAGCCGCTCGGATCACGCCGCCCCTTCGCGCGTGCTGATCCGCAGCGTACCGTTCACTTCCCAATCCGCATGCTCCGCACCCTCACCCGCCTTGCTCGGCACGCGCACCTTCATGTCCTCGAACGTGTAGCGGATCTCCGCCCCGCGCCCCGTCAGCCGCTCGTAGAGTCCTTCAGCCAGGTCAGGCCAGTTGGTCGTGTTCTCCCGCATCATGTCCTCCACCACAGGAATTCAATGGTTGTTCATGTAATGTTTAAGATTTGGCGAGATTTGTCAAGGAAAATCTTGGACGACACCTAGACATACGGTGGACGGAGACGGGTCAGGCTCGGGTGGCCGGCGAACGCGTTGGACGCCACCGGTCGATCCGGTCGTCGACCTGTGTGGCGTGATAGCCCAGCCGGGCGAGGAGCGAGACGGCGGCCGCCGAGCGCCCGCCACTGCGGCAGTGCACGAGCAGATGCGCGTCGCGCGGCACTTCCTCGAGCCGCGTGCGCAGGCGGGTGTGGGCGATGTTGAGGGCGTCGGGCACGTGGCGTGAATCGAACTCGGCTTTGCCGCGCACGTCGAGGATGCGCACGGCATCGTCGGCGTTGCGGCGCCGCTCCATCTCGCGCATGTCGATGGCTTCGGTGTGTTCGAGCGGGCCACCGGCGGACGCGAATCGGGAGAGCGTCCGTGGTGTCATGAAGCCGCGCACGTCGTCGAGGCCGATGCGAACGAGTGCGCGTACGGTTTCGTCCACGCGAGATTCCTCCACGACGAGATAGAGGGCTTCGTTCTCGTCGATGTACGAGCCGGCGATGGTGCAGAACTGGTAGTCGAGCTCGGCGAGGATGGCGCCGCGCAGGTGTCCAGCGAAGAAGTCGTGGCGTTCGCGCGTGTCGAGAATGACGGCGTCGGTCGTGCCGACGAGGTCGTGCAGGTCTTCGAGATCGAGTTGTCGTGGCTGCGGCACGGCGCCGAGCACGTTGGGTCCGGCGCGGTTGTCGCGTTTCATGCGCGCGAAGTAAGGCGGCGGCTCGGGCTGGCCCGCCAGGATGTAGTCGACGAAGCTGCGTTCGCTGGCTGCCGCCGCCAGCGACGCATTGTTGCGCAGCTCATAACCGACCGTGGAAAGCGGGATGTCACCGAGCGCTTTGCCGCAAGCGCTGCCCGCGCCGTGGGCCGGCCACACCTGGAGGTATTCGGGCAGTCCGCGGAAGCGTTCGAGCGAGTGGAACAGTTGCCGCGCACCGGACTCCATGGTGCCGTGCAGGCCTGCCGCGGTCTCGAGCAAGTCGGGCCGGCCGACATCACCGACGAAAACGAAATCGCCGGACGCAATGGCGATGGCCTCATCGGCGCCGCCGCCCGTGTCACGAATGAGGTAGCTGAGGTGCTCGGGCGTGTGGCCGGGTGTGTGCACGGCGCGGAACTCGATGTTGCCGACGTGGAATGTGTCCCCGTCATTCAGCAGCACGCAGTCGTAGCGGGACCCGATCAGCCATTCATACCGCCAGTCGGGTCCGCCTTCGTCGGACGCGTACACCGTGACGCCGCGCTCGGCGAACTCGCGCAGACCCGACAGGTAGTCCGCGTGGATGTGTGTGTCGATGGCCGCGACGATGCGCAAGTTTTTCGAATCGGCGAGGGCGAGATACCGATCGATGTCGCGCTCCGGGTCGATCACGGCCGCTTCGCCCGTCGCGGGGCAGCCGATGAGGTACGCGTACTGCGCGAGCTTCGCGTCGTAGACCTGTCGCACCAGCATCGCTGCCTCCCGTCGTCGGCCGCGTCGCTGCGGCACGGCCGCTCCGCCAGTTCAATGGGGCGTCGGCCGCGCGGCACTGTACCCGCGACAACGCGCGTTGTCGATCGCTACGAACGCAACGTAAGGCTTCCCGTACGCGATGGCGACGTCCGGGCGCACGGAGGATCGCGTCGTTGGCTGTGGCGTGAATCCCCGCGAGGGCGCCGTGAGCTTGCACGAGCGGGAACGACGTCACATGTTCGCCAATACTGCCGGTGCGGGTGGCGAAGGGCCACCCGCGCGTCCTTCCCCCGCCCGAACCGGCGGCCTTCCCGAGAATCAACGGTATCCGCGCGTCCGCGCCACTTGGCCGGGCCCGGGTGCGGCATCAGCCCGAGGAGGAGGTGG
>JBFJPA010000204.1:0-7825 GCA_041617355.1 Longimicrobiales bacterium | reverse complement strand
GAACATTTCCCGCGCGATGGCGATACCTTCGGCGAGAGCGTGTTCCTTGCCCTTCGCGCTCGCCTCGTGCATGCGCGCGATGACGTCCGCCGGGACGACGACGCCCGGCACTTCGTTGGCGAGGAATTCGGCGTTGCGTGCGGACACGAGCGGCCAGATGCCGGCGACGATCGGGATGCGCATGTTGCGGCGCTCGATCTCGTCGAGGAAGCGCAGCAGCTGATCCGTGTCGAAGACGGGCTGCGTGATGGCGTACTCCGCCCCTGCATCGACCTTCCAGTAGAAGCGCTTCAACTCGTACTCGAGGTCCACGGCGCCGGGATTCACACCGACACCAACGGTGAAGGACGTCGGCTCGCCGATGGCGTTGCCGCCGGGATCCAGCCCGTGGTTCAGGCGCCGGACCAGGTTGGTCAGGCCGATCGCGTCGATGTCGAAGACGGCCGTGGCTTCCGGGTACGGTCCCATCTTCGGCGGGTCGCCCGTCACCAGCAGCAGGTTGCGCAGGCCGAGCGCCTGCGCGCCCAGCAGATCGGACAACATGCCGAGCAGGTTGCGGTCGCGGCAGCTGTAGTGCAGCACCGTCTCGATGCCGACGACCTGTTCGATGAGTACGGCCGTCGCCATCGCGCCCATCCGCATCTGCGCGCGGGGACCATCGGGCACGTTCACGCCATCCACGCCGGCCCGCCGCAGCAACTTCACGCCGGCCAGCATCTTCGCGGGCGTGATGCCCTTCGGCGGCACGATCTCGACGGTCGTGACCAGCTCGCCGGCCGCGATCTTGCGCCCCCAGTTCGAGCGTTGGGCCATCGGCACGACGCTGATGTCGGGCGCCGTCTCCACGACGGCCGACACCTGCACGGCCGTGCGTCGCGGCGCGATCGCGTAGACGGCATCGGCCATCGCCTTGATATGGTCGGGCGTCGTGCCACAGCAGCCGCCCACGAACTTCGCGCCGCTCTGGATCAGCCGGCGGGCGAACTTGCCGAAGTACTCGGGCGAGGCCATGTACATCTTGCGACCGTGAATCTCGCGCGGCAGGCCCGCGTTCGGCTGCGCGCTCAGCTTACGCTGCGTCGCGCTGGCCATCGCCTCGATGGCGGCCAGGATGCCGGCCGGGCCCACCGAACAGTTCAGCCCGATCGCGTCCGCTTCCCACTCGTCCAGCCGCTTCGCGATCAGCTCGGGCGGCGTGCCGTACGCCGTGTTGCCTCCCTCCTGCACCGTCATCTGGCAGAGCACCTCCGTGGCGCCCGCTTCGCGCGCGCCCAGCAGCGCCTGCCGGATCTCAGCCAGGTCCGCGAACGTCTCCAGCAGGATGAAGTCCGCGCCGCCTTCCAACAATGCTTCCGCCTGCTCGCGGAAGATCGAGCGAGCCTCGTCCAGCGACGTCGGGCCGTACGGCTCGATGCGGATGCCGAGCGGACCGATCGCGCCCGCCACCAGCGCACGCTCGCCCGCGACCTCCTTCGCGAGTTGCGCCGCCCGCGCATTGATCTCGTGAACCTGCGATTCCAACCCATACTCGAGCAGCTTCACACGGTTCGCGCCGAAGCTGTTCGTCTCCAGGATCTCCGCCCCCGCCTTCACGTACGAACGGTGTACCTCCCGGATCATGTCCGGCTCGCGCACGTTCAGCTCGTCGTAGCAGCGGTTGATGAATACGCCTTTGCCGTACAGCACCGTTCCCATCGCGCCGTCGAACAAGTGCGGGCGGGTGTCGTCGAGGAAGTCCTTCAGTGTGGGCATTCGGCCTCGGGCTGGGGCTGGGGCTGGGGCTGGGGCTTGTGGGGCGGAACCGGGCCCGCGCCCGGCGTGGAACAACGCGACCCGCCCGTGCCCGCGCCCGGCGTGGAACGACGCGACCCGCCCGTGCCCGTGCCCGTGCCCAGTCGCTTGATCATCACCGTCAACATCGCACCGACCGACTCCGCGAGCGCCATCGCATGATCGAATTCGGTTTCCGTTATTCCGTCGAAGGCACGGAGCAAGTCGAGCGCAGCGGCCGTTTCCGCGGCCGAGCGCCGCGCAATGCGGTAGAACCTGGCTTTGTCGCCACGGCTGAACTCGCCGGCCCCCTCGGCGATGTTCAGCACCAACGAGGTTGCGGCCCGCAACGCCTGATCCGTGACCATCAGGCAACGCCGCGGCGCCAACCCCGCCACGCGGAACAGGACGACATTCAACTCCAGCGCAGTGTTGTACACGCGCAGTCGCCGATGATCGAAAGCCGCCACGAGCGCTCCCCCAGGTCTCGAGCCGATCCCCCTGTATCGACCCCAGCCCCGGGCCCAGGAATAGCCGAAGCGGTCGGCCCCAGCCCCAGCCCCAGCCCCAGCCCTAGCCCTAGACACTAAAGTACTTCGCTTCCGGATGATGCACGACGATGGCCGCCGTGCTCAGCTCCGGCACGAGTGCGCCGGCTTCGGTCACGTCCATGCCGAGTCGCTCCTTCGCCGGCAGCAATCGAAACACGATCGCGTGTTGCGTGTGGTCCGGGATCGCGGGATACCCCCACGAATATCGCAGGCCGCGTCCGGCGGACAGCCGCAGTTCGTTGCGGATCAGGCCGTTGACGTATTCGGCACCGGCCTCCGCGAGTCGCACGCCGAAGCCGTGCAGGTAATACCCCTCGCCATAATCGCCCTCGCCCATCATCCGTTCGGAGCGCGTGATCAGCTCGTCGCCGACGGTCACGATTTGCAACGCGACGAGGTCGCGCCTGCCGCTTTCGACCGGCGCGAAGTAGTCGGCCAGGCTGAGCTGATCACGATCCGACTGGCGTGGACACGCGAACCGCTCGATCTCTTTCGCGGGATCCTCGGGATCGAAGATCACGATGTCATCGCCATCGGCTGCCGCCGGGAAGTAGCCGTAGATCGCCTTCGGCCGGGCCCAGCCGCCGGCCTGGGCTTCGCGGCGATAGCGTTCCAGGCGCGGCTCGAATTCGTCCTTGACGAGTCGGTCCCACTGCTCGCCCTTCGCGTTCTTCGCGCCCCAGTGCAATCGATACAAGGTGTTCAGGTCGATGTATCGGAACAACTGCTCGATGGGCAGGCGATCGAGCGTCTTCACGCCGAGGAACGGCGCGACAGGAATGTCGATGTCGCGCGCGGGCCCGCCGTTCGCGCGGACACGGGCCGTCGCTTTCGCCTTCTCGACGAGAGCGGCGCGTTTGGCGGTGCCTTCCAGGACTTCCGTATGCCGGTTCCGGACGAAGTCTTCGCGGCGCTTCGGATCGACCAGCGCCTCGACGGAAGCGAGCCCTTCGAATGCGTCCTTGCAGTACCAGACGCCCGGTGGATACAGCTGCTGCGTTTCCTGGTCCACGAACGAGGCCATGCGACCGAACGACGGATTGATGGCCGCACCGCCGATCAGGACGGGAAAGGAGAGCCCGCGGGCGTGTAGCTCCTGCACGCAGAGTGGCATCTGCTTCGACGTCGAGACCAGCAGTGCCGACAGACCGATCGCGTCCGCGCCGACTTCTACCGCTTTTTCGATGATCGTGTTGACCGGCACCTGCTTCCCGAGGTCGTAGACCGTGTAGCCGTTGTTCGACAGGATCGTGTTGACCAGGCTCTTGCCGATGTCGTGCACGTCGCCGAACACGGTCGCCAGCACGACCTTGCCTTTCGTCTGGCCTTCGACCTTGTCCAGGTACGTCTCCAGCCTCGCCACCGCCCGCTTCATCACTTCTGCCGACTGCAGCACGAACGGCAGGATCAGCTCGCCCGCGCCGAACTTGTCACCGACTTCTTTCATCGCGGGGAGCAGGACGGTGTTCAGGATTTCGATGCCAGCATCGTTGAACGGACTCGGGCTGGATTCCGTCTCCTCGAGCCCCACTAGCCCAGCAGCAGCCCGGACCGCCTCATCGACCAACTCCTCGATGCCTTCCTTCTTCCGGTGCAGGATCTTCCAGTGGATGGCGGCGGGCGGATCCATGTCGGCGGTCGGATCGACGGCGGCTTCATCGCTGATGTCGACGGACTCGTAGTGGGCGATGAAGCGAGCGAGCGCATCTTCCCTGCGGTCGAAGATCAGGTCGTCGGACAGCTCGCGTGCCTCGTCATCGATTTCCGCGTAGGGTGTGACGTGGGCTGGATTGACGATCGCCATGTCGAGGCCGGCCTCGACGCAATGGTGCAGGAACACCGAGTTCAGGACGGCGCGGGCGTGCTTCGCCAGCCCGAACGAAACGTTGGAGACACCGAGACTGGTGAGCACGCCGGGCAGCTCACGCTTGATGCGGCGAATGCCTTCGATCGTTTCGACGGCGCTGTGCCGGAACTCGGCGTCGCCCGTGGCCAGTGTGAACGTGAGGTCGTCGAAGATCAGGTCCGACGGATCGAGGCCGTACTCGGTGTGACGATGTCGTGGATGCGGCGAGCGATCTCCAGCTTGCGTGCGGCCGTCTTGGCCATGCCCTGCTCGTCGATGGTCAGGGCGATGACGGCGGCGCCGTGTTCGGCGACGTGCGGCACGACCCGGTCGATGCGCTCGCGCCCGTTCTCCAGGTTGATCGAGTTGACGATGGCGCGGCCGGGATACTGCTTGAGCGCGGCCTCGACGACATCGTATTCGGTGGTATCGATGACCAGCGGCGTCTCGACGGTCTGGGCGAGGAGCTTGACGAGTGTGCTCATCTGGTGCGCCTCGTCCTGCCGCTCTGTCAGTGCTGTACACACGTCCAGCAGGTGCGCGCCGCCGTCGACCTGCTCGCGCGCGACTTCGAGCACGCCATCGTAGTCGTCCTTGAGCAGCAGTCGCTTGACGGCACGCGAGCCCTGTGTGTTGACGCGCTCGCCGATCAGCGTCGGCGGCGGGTCCTGGTGCAGGTCGTAGGTGGTCATGGCGCTGGCCACGCGCGGCACGTGCCGCAGTTCGCGCGGCAACGGCGCCCGGCCACCCACGGCCTCGACGACCGCGCGCAGGTGCTCCGGCGTCGTGCCGCAGCAGCCGCCCACGATGCCGACGCCAATCTTCGTGACGAACTCCTCGTGCGCCTCGGCCAGCTCGGCGGGCGTCAGCGGGTAGACGGCGACGCCGCCTTCGTTGTGCGGGATGCCCGCGTTGGGGATGACGCTGATGGGTGCACGTGCGTTCGACGCCAGGTAGCGAACCGGCTGCCGCATGTGCTCCGGACCGGTGGAACAGTTCAGTCCGACGATGTCGGCGCGCATGCCCTCGAGGATGGTCAGCGACGCGGCGATGTCGGTGCCGAGCAGCATGCGCTCGGACGTGTCGAGTGTGATCTGCGCCTGGATCGGCCGCCACACGCCGGCCTCGCGGAAGTAGCGCCGGATTCCTGCGATCGCGGCCCGCACTTCGAGGATGTCCTGGCTGGTCTCGATGAGCAGGACATCGACACCGCCCTCGACCAGGCCTCTGGCCTGCTCGGCGAAGACATCCGCCAGGGTATCGAAGTCCATGTTGCCGAGGACCGGGTCGCTCGTGCTCGGCAGGAACCCGCTCGGGCCGATGCTGCCGGCGACGAACCGCGGCCGATCGCTCGTCGTGAAGCGGTCGGCCACTCGCCGCGCCAGTGCGGCCGCCGCGCGGTTCATTTCGAGGACGCGGCCGTCCAGCCCGTACTCGCGCAGCGTCAGCCGGTTCGAGCGGAACGTGTTGGTCTCGAGCACATCGCAGCCGACGTCGAGGAACGATGCGTGGATCGCCTCGATCGCATCCGGCCTCGACAACACGAGGTGGTCGTTGCAGCCGTCCAGACCGGGTCCGCCGAAATCCGCGGCCGTCAGGTCCAGCTGCTGGATGCTCGTGCCCATCGCACCGTCGAAGATGAGCACACGGTGCTTCAGCGTTTCCAGATAGAGCGACTCGGCCATTCGCCTCGATTCGCGTGGCCCACGCTCCAGTGCGGGCAACAAGAACGGCCCCGCCACTGGAAGTGCGGGGCCGGCATGGATTCGATCCCTGTCGTGTCCCGGCACTTTAGCTTTTGGTTGGCGGGCGACGGTTTCCATCCCCACCCGGCGGTAGCAAGCGGCCGAACAAATCCATCCGCCGGTACTTCGATTGTAGTCGCATTCTAGAGCGGATGGTCGCCGGGGTCAAGCGAACAGCAGCGTTTCGATGCCCTCGGCGTCGGCAGGAAGCTCGCCGGTCAACACTTCGTGACCCGCGGCCGTGACCAGGACATCGTCCTCCGTTCGGATCCCGATGCCCCGCAGGGCACGCGGCCCTTTCTCGACGGTGGCCGGAATGTACAGGCCCGGCTCGATGGTCAGCACCATGCCGGGCTCCAGCCGGATGGACGTGCCGCCTTCCACATAGGTGCCGACATCGTGCACGTCGAGGCCCAGCCAGTGAGACGTCTTATGGGGATAATGGACCTGCCACGCCTCCTCGTCTTCGATTCGCTCGCCCACCGTGCCTTCGAGGAACCCGAGCTGACACAGCCCATCAACCAGGACGACGAGTGCGGCCCGGTGCACCTCGTCGACAGTAGCGCCCGGTGCGACCGCCGCGATCGCCGCGTCGTGCGCGGCCCGCACGATGTCGTACAACTCGCGCTGTTTGTCGTTGAAACGGCCGGAGACCGGCAACGTGCGAGAGATGTCCGCGCAATACATGCGGTGACGGGCGCCGGCATCGAGCAGAACGAGCTGCCCCTCCTGCAGGCGATCGCCGTTTGACGTGTAATGCAGCGTCGTCGCATTCGCACCGCCCGCCACGATGGTCGGGAACGCGGCGCCCCACGCGCCGCGCGAGCGGAACCCGGCATCCAGCGCGGCCTCCACTTCCCATTCGCCCGCGCCCGGCTGAATCGCGCGCGCCGCATCGCGAAACGCGGCCGCGGTGATCCGCGCGGCTTCGCGCATGCGCTCGATCTCGGTCTCGTCCTTGACGCGTCGCAGATCGTCGAGCAGGACGCCCGGATCCGTCAACGTATGCGGCCCGCGCCCCCGTCGCGGTCGACGTCGCCGACCGGTCGCGAGTGCACCGAGAATCAGCTCGTCCACGTCGTCCCGGCCTTGCCGTAGCCGCGCGAACACGGTCGTCGCACCGCCCAGCAGCTTCGGCAGACGCGTACGCAGTTCGTCGATCGGAAACGCGGCGTCCGCGCCGAAAACGCCCGTGGCGGCTTCGACGCCGCCGCGCACGCCGGTCCACTGCTCGCGCTCTGGATCCCGCGGCCGGACGAACATCGCGAACGGACCCGGCTCGTTCAGCGGACTGATGACCAGCACGGCCGCCGGTTCCTCGTAGCCCGTCAGCCAATACAGGTCGGCGTCCGGAACGTAGCGCACCTCGCCGTCCGGGCCGACGCGCAACTCGGGTGCGGCGGCCACGACCAGCACGCCCCCGGCGCCCAGGCGCTCGAGCACGTGCGCACGGCGTGCCGCGGTGACGGAAGCTTCGATCATGGCGTTCCCCCCACCCTTCGCACCGTCCAGTGCAATCGCACGTCGAGCACCATCAAGCCGACATATTGGGCGTCTCCGCTGACCCGGCCAGACTGCTGGTAGATCAGTCGCACCCGCACGAACGGGCCTTCCGGCACCCACCTCGCCGGAATCACGAGCGTGTCCGGCGGCGGGCCATCGGCACCCAGCCGAAACGTGCCACGGTCGCCGAACAGCGTCAGGAACCATTGCCGGATCTCGGGCGCCGTCCCGGCGGCCGTGCCCGTCGACGCGACGTGCAAGCGCAACTCGCCAGCCGCCACGCGCGCGACGGTGTCCGCGTCCACACGACGCAGGCCGGGCCAGCGCACGGTCGGCGCCGCGGCCGTACTGGACACACGCGGCGCCTGGATCTCGATCACGGACGCGACCAGCGCCGGATCGACGTTGCG
>JBFJPA010000203.1:0-7896 GCA_041617355.1 Longimicrobiales bacterium | reverse complement strand
TCGATGGGATTCAAACGAACCACGAAGCGGACCAGAGAGCCATAGGTGATCAGCACGTGCAGGGTCAGACCGGCCACGACGACGAAGGAGTAGACCAGCAACGACCGGAGCAGGTCCAGACCGAAGCGCGCCACGACGGCGCCGACCAGTGCGAAGACGGCGTACGGCGCCAGACGCATGATCCAGTCGATCATGACCATGACCGCGTCATTCACCGCATTGAAGAACGTCAGGATGTTGTCGCGCCGATCAGTGCTGATCACACTGATGGCGGCGCCGAAGATGATGCTGAAAATGATGAGCGGCAGCAGGTCGCCCTCGGCGGCTGCCTGGACCGCGTTGGTCGGCACCATGTTGATGAGCGTCTCGACGACGGACGGCTTCTCCGCGGCGAGCGTCATGCTTCGTTGCGCCTCGCCCGAGTACATCTCGACCAGATTGTCACGCGTGGATGCGTCGATGCGGGAGCCGGGACGGATCAGGTTCGACACGCCCAGGCCGATGGTCACGGCCACCGCCGTCGTGACGAGGTACGTGCCCACGGTCTTGCCACCGATGCGGCCGAGCTTCCGGATGTCGCCGAGTGATGCCGTGCCGATGACCAGGCTGGCCACGACCAGTGGTACGACGATCATCATGATGAGCCGGATGAAGACCGTGCCGATCGGCTCGATCGCGGTGAGCGCATCCGCCAGCCATGGCAATCCGAGCAGGTTGGACGCGACGCCCAGCGCGGCGCCCGCGACCAGACCGATGAGGATCTTCGTGTAGAGCTGCATGGCTCTCGGCTCTCCGACGGTCGAGTCCGTTCTGAGGGGCTTCGTCTTCGGAAGGAGTCGGCCGAAAGTAGGCGACGCCCGGGGAGGCCGCAACCGAAGGCTGGGCGCACGCGTAGGTGGCTCGTCGCTCTCGCATGGCGGTGCTACTTTGGGACGCCATAGGTGAGCGAGGGCCCGCGAAACCATCCGAGGCCGTGTTTTGGATTCGACACTGACACAGATCCTTCTCAGCGTTCTCTTCGGCGCCATCGCGGGCGGCACGACGAATGCCATCGCCGTGTGGATGCTGTTCCACCCCTACGAGGCGCCCCGGCTGTTGGGTCGGCGTCTGACGCTGTTCCAGGGCGCGATCCCGAAGAACAAGGCGCGGCTCGCGAGTGCGATCGGCCGAACGGTCGGCACGAAGCTGTTGACCTCCGACGACCTCGCCCGCACGCTCGCCGAGCCGACCTTCCAGGAAACGTTCCACGAGAAGCTCGCGCAGTTCCTGCGCTCGCTCTTCGAGGACCGACGGGGCTCACTGTCGGCGATGCTTCCGCCCGCCGCCGTCGAGCAATTGCGCGGCGTGCTCGCGGATGTCTCGGCACACCTCGTCGCGCGCCTCGACGAGTGGTTGCAGAGCGAGGAGTTCCAGGAGCGTGCGCGCGGCTGGGCGGATTCGCTGGCCGAATCCGTGCGCGAGGAACCGGTCGCGAGCCTGCTCACGCCGGAACGCGAGACGGCACTGACCGAGGCCGCCGACAAATGGATCGCCGATGCCGTCGGCGGCGCAGGCATGGAACGCGCCGTCCGCGATTACCTCGACCGCGGCGCGGAACGCCTGCTGCGGCCCGGTCGCACGTTTCAAGAGCTGCTGCCCATTGGACTCGTCTCATCCGTGGAGCGCGCCATCGCGGGGTATCTGCCGGTCGCGCTCGAGCGGCTCGGCGATCTGCTCGAGGACCCGGCCGCGCGCAGCCGCGTCGAGCGCGTGCTGCACGAAGTGCTCGACCGTTTCATGCGCGACCTCAAGTTTCATCAGCGACTCGTCGCGGCGCTGCTCATCACGCCCGAGACCGTCGATCGCGTGTTGCGCGCCGTCGAGGCGGAAGGCACGAACAAGATCTCCGAGCTGCTCCAGGACCCGGACGTCCGCGATGCCATGGCCCGCGGCGTCAACAACGCCATCGTCGACTTCCTCGAGAAGGAGGTCATCACCGTGCTCGGCGCCCCCGGCGATGTCGCCGTCGAGGAAGCCAAGAGCACAATGGCCGGGTGGGCACTTTCACTCGCGCGGGATGAACAGACTCGGGCATTCCTCGTCGACAAGCTGCGCCATACGCTGACCTCGACGGAACGGCGCACCTGGGGCGACCTGTTCCGCCACCTGCCGCCGGAACGCGTCGCGGATGCCATCGTTTCGATGGCGCGTAGCCCGCGCGCTCGGACCCTGTATCGCGACACGGCCGCGCGCGCCGTCGAGCTCATCCTGGAGCGGGAGCTGGGCCGACTCGCCGACCACCTTCCGCCGGACGCGCCCGAACGCATCGAAAAAGCCATCGCGCCGCCCGTCTGGCGCTGGGTTCAGGAGCAGGTCCCGTCCGTCGCGCAACGCATCGACATCGCACGCAAGGTCGAGGAGAAGATCCTCGAGTTCCCGACCGCGAAAGTCGAAGAGCTCATCAAGGGCGTGACCGAGCGCGAGCTGCACCTGATCGTACGGTTGGGTTACGTCCTCGGCGGCATCATCGGTCTGTTTTCGGCCGGCATCGCTTTGTTCTTCCGGTGAGCAACGCCCTCGCCGTACCCTGACACCTCTCCCTGACACCTCTCCCTATCCCTATCCCTCTCCTGCTTCAAACCCCTCTATTCTCGCCCGCACCACCGGATCCATGACCACCGCACGCGCGGCGGCGTAGTCGTAACAGACTTGCACCGTCTTGCCGCTGGCCAGTCGAGTTCCATCCGGACCGGTGATCTCGAACTCCATATCGAAGCTGCGGCTGCCGATGCGGCTCGTGCGCAATCTGATGTCAAGCGTCGCCGGCCAGAGGATGCGTGCGTGGAAGCGGACGGTGATCTCCGCCATCACGTAGTCGATCTCGCCGAGCGTGGCGCGGCCCGCGACCTCCCGCCAGTAGGCGGCGCGCGCTTCTTCGAGGTAAACGAGGGGCAACGTGTGGTGGGCGTGACCCATCGGGTCGAGGTCGCGAAAGCGGACATCGACCGAATGGTGGAAGCGGAACGACGCGGTGTCGCTCAGTCGGAATCCGCTGCGCGTGAGGGCTGCGCGACCGCGACCGTGCCGGCCGCCGCGAACAGGAGCAGGCCCGCGCCGACGAAGAACACGCCGGGCAGGAAAAGCGCGGCGACGCGCACGCCGCCGGTCACGAGCACCATGCCCAGGCCCGTCGCGGCGGCGCCTCCGAGCGTGAGACGCTCGGGCCATGCGGTACGCTTCATCGCCGTTTGTTCGAGCGGTACCAGTGGATGTAGTTGTGCTTCAGGCGTCGCGCCCGGCCAGGCGCGACGACGCGGTCTTCTCGACCGGGCAGCCCGGGCAGGCCGAGGCCGACGTAGATCCCGATGCCCAGGGCGACGGCGCTGAGAACGACCCAAACCATCACAAGCTCCTTTCGCTGGACGACGCGGCCAGCTGGAGCCGTGTCGTTCAGGACTTCGGACGAACCGGCCGGGACAGTGGACCGGCGGCGTCCACGGCCGAGACCAGAGAGTCGTGCGACCCGCCCGTCGTCGCAAGGACGCCGTTCACGGACGAGTGCGGCCGGTTGAAGCGGAACGGCCGGCCTGCGGCATCCGTCACGGTGCCGCCGGCCATCTCGACGAGCAGGGCGCCGGCACAGACATCCCACTCGCTTTTCGGGCCCCGACTCAGGAACGCGTCGGCTCCACCGCCCGCCACACACGCCAGCTTCCACGCCGTGCTGCCCAGACCGAGCAAGTTCCACTCGCGTGGCGCGGGCAGCGCATCGAGCACCGGCTCCAGCTCGCCACGCCGGATCTCCGTCTTGGACGCGACCAGTACGCGCGGTGCGCTGCTGGTCCGAACGCGGATCGGCTGTGCGCTTCCGCCGCTCACGGGCGCGCGCCACGCGCCCGCCCCGCGGATCGCCCAATACACCTCCCCAGCCGCCGGGTTCAGCACGACTCCGAGCATGGGCACGCCGTCCAGGGCGAGGCCGACGGAGATCGCGAATTCGGGCGATCCGGCAATGAACGAACGCGTGCCGTCGATGGGATCGACGACCCAGACACGCTGTCGCGAGAGCCGATCCGGATGGTCCGCCGTCTCTTCGGACATCCAGCCGTAGTCGGGCCTCGACGCGGTGAGCAACTCGCGCAGCATCGCGTCCGCGGCGAGGTCGGCTTCGGTGACAGGCTGGCCGGGCGACTTGTGTCGGACCACGGGGTCGGACCGGAACCAGCGCATCACGAGCGTACCCGCGCGGCGGGCCGCGTCGAGAGCCAGCTCGGCGTCCGAAGCGAGCCAGCTCACGGATCGAGCGCTTCGACCTTGCGCACGGCGATGCGCAACGGCAGCACGATGGCGAGGACCGAGAGCGCGGCGACGGCCGTGAGCCCGAGCGCGACTGCGGTCCACTCCGGCGGGCCCGGCACGCCGTTGATGCGCGCTCGCAAGACGCCATAGACCGGTCGCGCTTCGAGCAGGATCACGGCCGCCAGGTAGGCCACGGCCGTCATCATGTACAGGAGACCCCCGAAACTGGTCGGAATCTCGGCGGCGTTTTCCGTGCCGAACTTGGGGAACGCGGCACCGAAACCGAGTGCCATGGCGGAGAGCGCGAACGCCATCAACACCACCGTGCACAGGGAAACCACCATCATGAAGCCGCTCACCCGCAAGATGACGTTGGTCCCCGCCGTCAGCGCCAATGCCAGCACGAGCAGCGGCAGCACGCCCACCCAGAATTTGCTCCAGATCAGCGACTGCAGGCGCAGCGGCGAGGACTTGAGCAGCCAGAGTGTCCGCCCCTCCAGACTGATGGCGGGATACAGGAAGCGGGCGGCGATGGCGGCGAGCACGAAGCCGGCCAACCCGAGGTTCAGGAACGAGACGACGTTCGTCAGGAAGAAACCGACGTCTTCGCCCGTGAAGAGCGGCAGGACTTTGATGTTGTAGATGTAGACGACGACGAGCACGGCGAGCAGGATCAGCTGTGACCACTGCGTCGTGTCGCGGAAGAAGGTGCGAATGTCCTTGCCGACCAGGCTGCGCACGGTGACCGACAAGCCGCCCAGCAGTTGCTCCAGCCGGCCCAGCCGTCTGCGCTCCTCGCCGTCCTTTCGCTCAGCGCCTTCCTGTGCACGCGTGAAGCCCGTCGGATACAGTCGCGTGTGCAGCCACGCCCCGATGACGAAGCATGCGGCGGCCGTACTCACGAGCAGTAGCGTGGGAAACAGATCGGGCCGCGCGCCGCGGCCGAGCGAGGCCAGAATCGCCTCCGCCGCCCATTCGCTGGGCAGCCACACGGACTGTGGTGTGTCGAGGGCGGCGATGAAGTCGACCAGGTTGCGGAAGCCCTCGGGTCGGGCCAGCCGCTCAGGCTGCAACATGCGAAACAGCATCACCACGGCCGCTGCGCCGAACAGGGCGATCAGGGCGAGCAGGTCACGTGCCCGGCGGGCCGGAAACACGTTGACGAGGACACCGGTGATGCCCGCGCCGACGACCGCCGGAATGGTCAGGTACGCGACGAGCGTGACGACCGTGACCAGCCCGAACAGCGGACCCGCCTCGAAGACGACGGCGTACGCGCCGAGGATCGGCGCCAGCATGAGCAGCACCATCCACGACGAGTGGAGTCCGGTTTCGAGGAGACGAGCGCCGTATACGTGCAGGCCATCCACGGGCGCGGCCGCGAGCAACTCGAGGTCGCGTGCGAGGAAGAAGGTCGAAAGCGAGGTAATGATGTTCGAGATGAGCAGAATCGCGAGCATCGCGAGCAGCGCCAGGCCCAGCAGCTTCAACGCGAGCAGGTCACCGATGCCGGGCGTGGCGCGGAAGTAGAGCAGCAGTCGATAGACCAGCGCGAAGACGGCGGACCAGAAGATGAGCCCGACACCGCCGAGCACGAGCGTGCGCACGAGGGACGCGCCCTGGGCCGCACGCCGGCGCGACGCGGTCCACTTCGGAGCATACAGATCGAGGAAACCGGCCGACCGGGTGTGCGACATCAGACGGCGACGTCCGCGCGCAGGGCGGCCACGATCTCCTGCACGCCCTCGGCGCCGGTCAGCTTGAGGAAGATCTCCTCCAGCCCGGCCGCGCCCGCGGCGGCCTCGTGCCGCAGCTCGGCCATCGCGCCCATGGCGCGGATCCGACCGCTGTGCAGGATCGCGATGCGATCACAGAGCGCTTCCGCGACTTCCAGCGTGTGCGTGGACAGGAACACGGTGCCGCCCTGATTGGCGAATGCGCGCAGCAGATCCTTGATCATGCGGGCACCCCGGGGGTCGAGGCCGACCATGGGCTCATCCACGACGATCACGTCCGGCGAGTGCACCAGTGCGGAGGTGATCAGCAGCTTCTGCCGCATGCCGTGGCTGTACGACTCGATGAGCGTGTCTTTCCACTCGAGCAAGTCGAACAGCTCGAGCAGCTCGGAGGCGCGTCGGTCCGCGGCGGGCCCGCTCCGACCCCACAGCCCGCTCACGAATCGCAGGAACTCGGCGCCGGTCAGTTTTTCGTAGAGTGAAGGCCGGTCCGGTATGTAGCCGATGTGGCGCTTCGCGGCGATGGGATCCCGATCCATGTCGTGGCCGGCGATGGTGATGCGGCCCGCCGTCGGCTGCAACACGCCGGTGACCATGCGGATGGTCGTCGTCTTACCCGCGCCGTTCGGACCGAGGAAGCCGAACAGCTCGCCCCGCCGGACCTCGAGATCGAGCGGGTGCACCGCCGTGAATCGGCCGTAGCGTTTGGTGACACCTTCAAGTCGGATCATAACACGTCCACGTTCAGCCTGCCGATCAAACGGATCAGCTCGATTTGTCGGGCCAGCCCACCTACGAGGAAGCGCAGATGGCTGGCGTCGGCGGGTGCCTGGCCGAGCGTCGGATCCACGGCGACCCACTCGCCATTGAGCCAGACCTCCGGCCATGCGTGGTAATAGAAGCGGCCGCGAATGTGCACGAGGCCGACCGCCGTACGCGCGGGCAGGCCGAGCGACCGCGCCAACGCCACATACAGGACGGTGTGCTCGTTGCAGTCGCCCTGTCGCGCATCGAGCACCTGTAGCGCGCTGGGCACGCTCGGCGTGATGGCGCGGCGCAGGTTCGCGTGCACCCATTCGTTGAGTCGCGCGGCCACCTGCACGGGATCGGTCGTGCCGCCCGTCGCTCTCTGCGCGGCTTCGCGAATGCGCGGGTGGTCCGCCTGGATGAGGGGCGTCGCCTCCAGCTCCCCGGCCGGGGGGCCGCCGCCCGACCAGGGCAGCGTGTAGCCCGCACTGCCGGGCAGCGTTCCGCGCGCGATGACCAGCGTGTCTCCGCGCAGCGACTGGCGGCCGCCATCCAGATCGAAGCCGGCCAGCTCGACGCCGCGCAGGCGAACACGCAATACGTCGATCGACGCGACATCCTCGATCGTGATGTTGCTCGAGACGGCGGTTCCCTCGATGAGCACACCGTAGCCCGCGGCCAGCGACGGATCGCGGCGCGCGTCGTTCCACGACTGTTGCGCCAGCTCGAAGGCCGTTCGCTCGATCGTGAAGCCCAGCGGACTCTCCGCGCGCACCGTCATGCCATCCTCATCCACCCACGTCGCGATGCGCACGCCGCCGATCTCCTGCTCGATGCGCCACACCGGAATCGTGTCCGTGCCGGTCGCGATGAACCGGCCGTTCGCGCTCATCCCGACGCTGTCCGGAACGATCAGCGTGTCGTGCGCCGTCACGTGGAGGGTGACGTTGCGCACGCCGAGGGTGGATGGATCGAACACGCGAACACTGGCCACGCGACCGACGCTCAGTGCGCCCGCCGCCGCCAGGCGCAGCGGCACGGCCGCGTCGAGCAGCGCGCCATCTTCGATGCGGAGCCGGCTGTCGCCCGCACCGCCGTCCAGCGCGATGTCGAACGCCTTGTCGGCGCCCCGCCG
>JBFJPA010000202.1:0-7929 GCA_041617355.1 Longimicrobiales bacterium | reverse complement strand
GCCGTGACCTCGGTGCTGGCCGTGGGACGTTCGCCGCTCGGCATCGCGCATGCGAAGCTCCGTGATCTGCGCCACGAAGCGTTTTTCGATTTCACCGCCATTCGTGATGAACTCGCGGGTCACGACGCGTGCTTCTTCTGCCTCGGTGTTTCGGCGGCGGGCATGTCGGAAGCGCGCTACCACCGCGTGACGTTCGAGATGACGATCGCGGCGGCCGACATGCTGGCCGGCCTGAATCCGGGCATGAAGTTCTGCTACCTGTCGGCCGAGGGGGCGGACAGCACGGAGCGCGGGCGGTTCATGTGGGCGCGGGTGAAAGGTAAAACGGAAAACCAGCTGCTGCGCATGCCGCTGGACGCGTACATGTTCCGGCCGGGCATCGTGCAGCCGCTGAAGGGCGTGAAGTCGAAGACGCGCGTGTATCAGGCGGCCTACGTCGTGCTCGCGCCGCTGCACCCGCTGCTACGCCGTGTCTTTCCGACCCACGTCACCACGACGGAGAACATCGGCAAAGCGATGATCGGCGTGGCGCGTGACGGCTACGCGAAGCGCATCCTGGAGAACGACGACATCAATCGCGTCGCCGGGCGCGGGCAGGCGGACCAGCCCGGGCCGGCCGCCTCTGGATGAAGACGACCACGGCGCGCACCTCGAACGGGCCGCTCACCAGACCGCGCGCAGCGCGAGCATCAGGATCGGTGGCGGAAGTGCTTGTAGAAGAGCGGGCACCGAGCGCCCCGCGCCCCGTGCCCGCCCCTTTCCCCTATGCCCTCGCCCTACCCCTCTCCCTATCCCTGTCCCTGTCCCTATTCCCTTCCGTTTACCACCCAGGCAGCAGCTGGAACCCGAAATGCCCACCCTTGTCCGGCCGCTGGAACGGATACGCCCAATACGTCTCGAAGACGAAGTAGCCGAACAGGTTCACGCGTGCGCTGACGCCGGCGCTGAAGACCGGGATGCGGCCCTCGGCGCGCGATGCGAACGTGAAGTCCGGCGATTCCTCGCCGGTCCAGGCGACGCCCGCGTCGATGAACGGGCTGATCTCCGTGGGCAGGAACGGGAAGTTGACGAGGCCGAGGCCCGCCTCGCGGAAGCCGAGCAATGGGATGCGCAGCTCGATGCTGGCGACGCCGATGCGCTCGCCGAACAGGCGCGTGTAGGCCGGACAGCCGGGCGTGTTCGATCCCGGTCTCGGACATTCGCGGCCGAAGTCGAACGAATTGTAGTCGTACCCGCGCACGAGCGACTCGTAGCCGAGGAACAGCTCGGACAGAATGCGCAGGTTGCGATCCTCGGAGATGCCGTCCGCGTCCGGTCCGTAGCGGCCGAAGTGGAGGCCGCGCAACGCCAGCGTGAACGGCGCCATGCGGAAGTAGCGCCGGTAGTCCGCCGTGAGCGAGTAGTACTTGAGCGTGCCGATGGTGGGCGAGACCTCGAAGCGGTAGCGCCGGCCGACGACGGGAGATGTGAAGCCGAAGTACGAGTTGTCGCCCACGTAGGCGATCGACCCTTCGAAGAAGCCGAGCGGGTCGAGCGACGTCGTGTCGATCCGTTGGATGTTGATGATGCGGCCGAACGGGTCGAGCGTGAACCGCTCGATCTCACGGTCGAAGCCGTAGCGCGTGAAGCCCGCGGCGAGCTCGATGCGCTTGGTCGTCGAGAACGGATAACGCGTGAGCAGGCTGGCCTGGTCCACGTAGATCCGGTCCAGAATCTGGTCCTGCGTGAACGTGCCGTCCGGGTTCGGCCGTGCGAACGTGATGCCGCCCGTCAGGTACGGGATGTGGCCGACGGAGACGCCCCAGTTGAGTCGTCTCGACAAATTCTGGTAGACTGCCTGGCCACCGATGTCCTTGAGCGTGCCGTTCGCCTGGATCGCCGTGCCGATGAAGTGGTCGCCCAGCATGTCGCCGAAGAACGCGGACACGCCGCCGGACACGACCGGACCGTAGTAGCTGCTCGCGCCGACGCCGAAGGACGGCGGGCCGAGGTAGTCGAGCGCGATGCTCGGCGAGTAGTCGCGCGTGTCGAAGTTGCCACTCGCAGGCAGGCCGCCCATCGGGTCGGTCAGGTAATCGTGCACGAGGCCGGTGCCCGCGGCCTCGACGGGCGGCAACGTGCCGGCCACGGCGACGACCTCCGGCGCTGGCCCGCGCACGAGTTCGCCGACCGTGCGCTCCGGACTCAGTCCGTAGATGTTGTTACCGGAATTCTCGAACACGGAGAACAGCATGCGTCCCGTCTCCGCCGCAACCGACATGGCGGGGGACAGCGCCGTGATCCCGCTGATGCCCGTCGCGATGCGTGTGACCTGGTAAGTCGATCCGGACGCGAGATCCAGCCTGTACACGTCGCTGAATCCTTCGAAGCCGCCGATGAAGAAGAGGCTCCGGCCGTCCGGCGAATATTGCGGGTTGATGTGCTTGACGTCGTCGAAGATGCGTAGCGCCTGGACTTCACCGGACGCCACGTCGTAGGTCGCGAGCACCATCTCGCCGAAAATGAGCTGATTGAAATCCGTGCGGGCCCCGCGATCCGACACGAACGCGATCTTGCGGCCGTCGGGCGACCACGTCGGCTGCAGGTCCGCATGGCGGTCATCCGTCAGCTGGCGAATGGCGCTCGTCTGCACGTCGAGCACGTACAGGTCGCTGATTCCGCCCTTCATGCCGGAGAAGACGATGTTGCGGCCGTCCGGCGACCACGCCGGATTCGAGATCGCGCCGACACCCGCGACCTCGATGCGCTTCTCGATCTTCGTCGAATTGACGTCCAGGATGGCGAGACGGTTGTCACCCTGCTCGAAGACGACGAACGCGAACTTCCGGCCGTCGGGCGACCACGTGCCCGCCGACTGAATGAACGAAATCGCATCGAAGTGCTGGTCCCGCTCCGGGCTGGCCAGCCGCTTCACGACCTTGCCCGTCGCGGCGTCCGCGACGTAGAGATCGACCGTGAAGATGTTCCGGCGGCCGAAGAAGGCGAAGAACTTGCCGTCCGGGCTCACCACGGGCGACAGGTTCATCGCGCCGATCTGGTCCTCGACGAGGACCGGGTCGCCTGCGTCTTCCGGCCGCTGCCGGCCCTCGAGCAGCGGCAGGTACGCCGCGCGCGTGGCCGTGATCCAGTCCTGCGACAGCTCCTGGTGCGAGATGCCGAGCACGCGCTGCAGCGCTGCCTCGAATCCGTTCCGCGTCGCGAACCGGAACACCTCCGTCACCGCGCGATCGCCCCAGCGGCCCGCGATGTAGGCCCACAGCGCCTGACCGTACCGGTACGGGAAGAAACGCGAATCCCGCGTCAGCTGCACGATCGTCGGCAATTCACCGCGCAGCGCCGCATCGCGCAGCCACATCGCCGTGTGCGGGTCATCCCGCCCCAGCGACAGGTACTCCGCCATGCCTTCGATCAGCCACAGAGGCAACCGCGAGAGCCCGGCCAATCCGCCCGCCGACGGCTGTGACGCCGCCATGTCGTACTGGAACACGTGGACCAGCTCGTGCCCCAGAACGTGGTCGTTCTCCGCATAGACGCCCGTGTACGGCATGATCACGCGCGTGCGTAGACCTTCCGTCACGCCGCCTGTCCCCTCCGACAGCGATCCGCCAATGACGTTCGTCTGCTGGAAGTCCGGATGATCCGCGTACAGGATCAGCGGCTTCTCGTCGAACTCGTGTTGAAACGCCCGGGACAGCCGCTGGTACCAGCGCTCGGCCATCCGCCCCGCGTCCTGCGTGGCCTCCAGCGCCTCCGGGTAATAGTGGATCTGGAACTTCGACGTCTGCATGACCCGCCAGTCGAAGGTCTCGTACTGGACCTTCTGTCGGCCGAAGTACTGAGCCGAGCTATCGGCGGGAACGAAGGCGAGCGCACTACCGGCCAGAATTACGGCGGGGAGGGCGAGGCCCCTGCCCGACTGGAGAGACATTGGACCTCCCCCTAAGCACGAGAATCGATGCTGAGCGCGGGAGATGGTTCGTCGATCCCCGCTCGCGTTATACGCTGACCTGAGAGACGCGTTCCCACGCCCCGTTGTAAAATGCGACACCCCTCCGATTCGGTTCCGTCCGGGTGTTGCCCGTTCGGCCCGAATCAGACGGGGACCTCCAAAACAACGCACGACAGCCTCTTGCCATCACGCCGGCCGCCGGCCCTTGGATTTCGCAAAATCGAGCTATTGCATGTTGCGAGAGCTGCCGATACTCCCGCACAGGGCGGCTCGCAGGGCGGGCCGACCGAACCTCGACTCCGACGACAACGTATGCCACAAACGGCGCGGATGCTCCGGTGGCTGTACATCGGCCGCCTCACCCTGGCGGCCGGGATCTTCGCGGGCGCGTTGGGCGCGTGGACGCGCGCGAGCGCGGGCACGACGCTGATTGCCACGCTGGGACTGCTGGCGTCGCTGATCGTGACGGTGGCCGGTCTGTGGTGGACGGAGTGGGCGGGCCGAGCCCCATCCCGGGCGTTTATCAACCTCCAGCTCTTCTTCGACCTGCTGCTCATCACGGCTGTCGTTCATATCACGACGGTCGGTCGGGCGCCCAGCGACTTCGCGGCCCTCTACGTGGTCGTCATTGCGGCGGCCGCCCTGCTCCTGCCGTTGCCCGGCGGGCTGGTCATGGGCGTCTCCGCGTCCGTCCTCTATCTGGCCGACATCGTCTGGCTCCAGCCCGCCGTGAGCCTCACCGGTGGCGGCCTCCAGCAGATCCTGCTGTTCGCCGTGCTGGCCGTGGTCACGGCCACGCTGGGGGACCGTGTCCGGAGGACGGGCACCAAGCTGGGCGAGATGGAGTCGCAGCTCCGGCAGCTCCGCACGGATACCAACGAGATCATGGAGCTGATCGACACCGGGCTGCTGACGGTCGATTCCCAGGGGCGGCTGGTCCACTCGAACCGGGCCGCCCGAACCCTGCTGGGGCTGGACGTCGCGTCGTGGCGGAACAAGCCGGTCCTCGAGGAGCTGGATCGCCGCGCACCCGGCCTGGGCTCCGTCGTCGCGCGCACGATCCACACGCAGAACCCGGTCCGCAGGCACGAGATCCGGCTCTCCGACGACGCCGGCGAACGCTATCTGGGCCTGCGCACCACGGTGCTGCCCCGCGAAAACGACCCGTGGGTCACCGTCGTCGTGCAGGATGTAACCGAATTCAAGCAGGTCGAGGACCTGGTCCGGCGGGCGGAGCGGCTGCAGGCCGTAGCCGAGCTGGGCGCCTCCCTGGCCCACGAGATCAAGAACCCGCTCGCTTCGATCCGGAGCAGTGCGGAACAGCTGGCGGGCAACCGCCTCGGGACCGACGACCGCGACCTGCTCCGACGGCTCGTCCTGACGGAGTCCGACCGGCTCTCGCGGCTGTTGACCGATTTCATGGAGTTCAGCCGGCTCGAGCTGCGGCGGTGGCGTGTCGTCGACCTGCGCGATGTCGTGCGCCAGGCGATCGGCCTGCTCTGCCAGCACCCCGACGCCGATGGTGGACCTCGCGTCGAATACGAGTGCCCGATCGAGCCGGTCGTCGTCGAGGGCGACGAGGACCTGCTCCACCGCGCAGTGTTCAATCTGCTGCTGAACGCCGTCCAGCACTGCGGCACGGCGGGGCGCGTGCACATCGCGGTCGGCCGTGCCACGAACTTCGATCTGCCGGCGAGCGTCCGGCTGGAAGGCCCGGCCCGGATCAGCGTGCTCGACTCCGGCCCCGGCATCCGCGAAGAGGACATTCCGCACCTGTTCGACCCGTTCTTCACGACGCGCGAGCGAGGCAATGGCCTCGGCCTGGCCATGGTGCACCGGGCCGTCGAGGCTCACGGCGGCGCCATCCTGGTCGATGGCAACCCGGGCCAGGGCGCGCGATTCACGGTCTACCTGCCCACCCAGACGGACCGCAGGAGATGAGGATGAAGCCCAGGATTCTGGTGATCGACGACGAGCGCGCGATCCTCGACACGGTCGGCATTCTGCTCCGTGGCGAGGGCTTCGACACGCACCTGTTGCAGAACGGCCGTGAGGCGGTGGACCGGCTGGATGAGATCGAGCCGGACATCGTGCTGACGGACATTCGCATGCCGGCCCTGAGCGGGCTGGACATCCTGGCCTCGGTGCGCGACTGGGACATCGAGGTGCCGGTGATCCTGATGACGGCCCAGGCGTCGCTGCAATCCGCGGTGAAGGCGGTGAACGAGGGCGCCTTCTACTATCTGCAGAAGCCGTTCGGCAACGACGACCTCGTCGCGTTGTGCCGGCGCGCGTTCGAGACGCGGCGGCTGTCCACGGAGAACACGGCGCTGAAGCGCGAGATCCGGCGACGCGACACGAGCGTGGCGGAGCGGCCGGTCG
Organism: Longimicrobiales bacterium; assembly: GCA_041617355.1. Lineage (GTDB taxonomy): Bacteria > Gemmatimonadota > Gemmatimonadetes > Longimicrobiales > RSA9 > JBFJPA01. Next base: position 1,598 of record JBFJPA010000202.1, on the reverse strand, counting down.
GACGGAACCGCCAGTTCGTCGAGATGCTGCGGCTGGCGGAGACGGTCGCGCCCACGGATTCGACGGTCCTCGTCACCGGAGAGAGCGGAACGGGTAAAGAGATCGTGGCGCGGTACATCCACCGGTTGTCGGATCGCGAGGGTGGTCCCTTCGTCTCGATCAACTGTGGCGCGCTGCCCGAGAACCTGCTGGAGTCGGAGCTGTTCGGTCACGTCAAAGGCAGCTTCACGGGTGCCGTGCGGGACAAGGAAGGGCTGATGGTCGCGGCTAGCGGTGGTACCTTCTTCCTCGACGAGGTCGCCGAGATGTCGCCGTCGCTGCAGGTCAAATTCCTGCGCACGCTGCAAGAGCGGGAGGTGGTGCCGGTGGGCGCGACGGAGCCGATTCGGACGGATGTGCGCATCATTGCGGCTACGAACCGGGATCTCGAGCAGGAGATCCGGCGGGGCTCGTTCCGCAGCGACCTCTACTACCGTCTGAACGTGATCAGCCTGCACCTGCCGCCGCTCCGTGACCGACTGGATGACGTGCCGCTGCTGGCGGAGTATTTCCTCGCGAACCTGGCCGAGCGTCGCGGCGGCCGCGGCGATGGCGCGAACGGCAAGAACGGCGGGTTGCACGTGACCGAGACGGCGCTAACGGCGCTCATGCACTACGACTGGCCGGGCAACGTCCGCGAATTGGAGAACGCCTTGGAGCGTGCCGCCGTCCTGACGAGCAACGGCACCGTCGACCTGGACATGCTGCCGGCCAAGCTCACCGAGCCGGCCGGGGCGACCGTCGTGTCCGAGCGCGCGCCGGCGAATCCGACGCTCGAGGTGATCGAGCGCGCCTACATCCTGTGGGTGCTCGAATCCGAGGGTGGCAACAAGGCACGTGCCGCGGAAGTGTTGGGAATCGACCCATCGACGCTGTACCGCAAGCTCAATCGCTACGGGATGACCGAGTCATGAATGCCAATCTGGAGCGGGCGCTGCCGGCGTTTCGGCTGAGCGTCGTGATGCCCGTCTACAACGAGGAACGGCTGGTCGAGCGGTCGATTCGCCGCGTGCGCGCGGTGCCGCTCGACATCGAGTTGATCGTGATCGAGGACTGCTCGACGGACGGCACGCGCAAGGTGCTCGACCGGCTGCGCGCCGAGGGCCTCATCGACACGGCGATCTTCCAGCCTCAGAACCAGGGCAAAGGCGCGGCCGTGCGACGGGGCATCAAGGCCGCGACGGGGGACGTCATCGTCATCCAGGATGCCGACCTCGAGTACGATCCGAAGGAGTATCCAGTCCTGCTCGCACCCATTCTCGACGGCCGAGCGGACGCTGTGTTCGGCAGCCGCTTCCTGGGTGGGCCGCACCGGGTGCTGTATTTCTGGCACAGCATCGGTAACGGGTTGCTCACATTGCTCTCGAACATGTTGACGGACCTGAACCTGACCGACATGGAGACGTGCTACAAGATGGTGAAGGCCGATCTCATGAAGAGCCTGATGCTGACCTCGGACCGGTTCGGGATCGAGCCGGAGCTGACGGCGCAGCTGGCCATGACCGGCGCACGCATCTACGAAGTCCCCGTCAGCTACGCGGGCCGGACCTACGCAGAGG
>JBFJPA010000201.1:0-7930 GCA_041617355.1 Longimicrobiales bacterium | reverse complement strand
CGCGTGCTTCGCCGCATCGCGCAGGAAGGCCCACGCGCTTTTTACGAAGGCGAGGTCGCAACCGAGGCGGTCGGCGTCATGAATCGTGGCGGGCATCCGGTCACGCTCGCTGCGTACCGCGAGTTCGCGCCGCAGTGGAAGCGGCCACTGTGCACGACGTACCGCGGCCGCACCGTGTTGTCGGCGCCGCCACCCCAGACGGGTGCGCAGGTGCTGCACACGCTCGAGCTGCTCGAACCGTTCGATCTCGCGAATCTCGGCCTGCCCACGCGCTCGGCGCGGGCGTTCGACGTGCTCACATCCGCCTTGCGCGTCGGCATGGCGGACAATCGTGGCAACGACGATCCCGACTGGCAGCCGGTACCGGCGCGAGGCGCGGTCTCGTCGGCCTTCGCGCGCTCGCGCTCGGGCCTCGTCGGAACCGGTCAGGCCGCCGACCGCGTCGAGCCGGCCAGCGCGACCGCCTTCGAGACCGAGCCGTGGCCAGCCGCGTGTGCCGCTCTCGACCCGTGGTCCGCGCCGCCGGCAACGGGCACGCCGGAGGCAGATACGACCGCCGAAGCGGAGGGCGGCGAGACGACGCACATTTCCGTCGTCGACGCGGAGGGTAACGCGGTCGCACTCACACAAACGAACAGCTCGCTGTTCGGATCCGGCGCCATGGCGGCCGGCTTCTTCCTGAACGACTCAGGCTATCGATTCACGCCGTCGTCTCTCGCCGCGCCCGGCCGGCGGCCGTGGCGCACCCGCACGTCCACGATCGCTCCGACGGTCGTGCTCGAAGGTGAGCGTGTGAAGATGGTAATTGGCGCTCCGGGTGGCGGCCGCATCCCGACCGCGATCGTGCAGAACATGGTGTACGCGCTCGACTACGGCCTCGATCCGATGGACGCCGTGCGCATGCCGCGCATCTTTCCGACGCCGAATGATCCGCGCGTGCAGCTCGAGAACGGATTCGCCGCGCCCGTCCTGGAAACCGTTCGGACCATGGGCTACCGGCCCGCGGCTCTTTCATTCGGGTATGCGCGGCTCTACATGATCGTGCGGGGCGACGGCCGCTGGATCGCCGTGGCCGACCCGCGCCACGATGGCGAGCCGCGCGGCTACTGACGGCCGCGCGTTACAGCGACTCGAGCGCGCTGCGCAGATCGGCGATCACGTCCTCCGGATGCTCCACGCCGACGGAGATGCGGACGAGACCTTCCGTGATGCCCATGCGCGCCCGCTCGTCCGGCGGGATGTCCGAGTGCGTCATCGAGGCGGGATGCTCCGCCAACGATTCCGTGCCACCCAGACTGACGGCTAGCTTCACGATCTGCAGCGCGTTCAGCACCCGGAACGCTTCCGCCTCGCCGCCATCGATCTCGAACGCGAACGTAGAGCCGGCCGCCTTGCATTGTGCGCGATAGACGTCGTGCTGACGACCCTCTCCGAGCAGACCGAGATAATGGACGCGCCGAACCTTCGGATGATCGGCCAGGAACTCGGCCACGTAGCGTGCGTTTTTCATCGACGACGTCATGCGCAGCTTGAGCGTTTCCAGACTGCGGATCACGAGCCAGCACGTCCACGGGTCGGCCATCGTCCCGAAGATCGTGCGTGTCCCCCGCACGGCGCTGATGAGCGAGTCCGCGCCGAGGCAGGCTCCCGCGATGACGTCGCTGTGGCCGCCGATGTACTTCGTCAACGAATAGAGGACGAGATCGGCGCCGTGCTGGAGCGGCTGCTGCCAGAGCGGGCCGAGGAACGTGTTGTCGACGATGACGAGCGGTCGCTCCGCTTCCGGCGCGGAGCCGCGCGCCAGGCGCGCACATGCCGCAATGTCGACGAGCGCATTCGTCGGATTTGCCGGCGTCTCGACGTAGATCACGCGGACCCGGCCGAGCGAGCGGGCCCGCTCGAACCCCGCTTCCAGGGCGTCGGCTTCACCCGCGGCGAAGTCCACCCAGTGGATGCCGAACTCGGGGAGGATTCGACGAACGAGGTAATCGGTGCCGCCGTAGACGGGCGAGCTGTGCAGGATCACGTCACCCGGACGGAGAAACGAGAGCAGGGTCGTCGCGATCGCGGACATGCCGCTCGAGAATGCGAGCGCCCGCTCCGCGTCGTCCCAGAGGCAGAGACGTTCCTCCAGTACCTGCAGGTTCGGGTTGTTGATGCGGGAGTAGATGAGACCGGGCTCTTCCTTCTCCGCCGCACCGCGCAGCCCGTACGCCAGCTCGAAGAAGGCCTTGCCGGCCTCCGCCGATTCGAAGACGAATGTAGACGTCTGAAAGATCGGGGCCTTGAGCGCGCCTTCCGACAGCGTCGGGTCGTAACCGTAGCTCATCATCAGCGTCTCGGGGCGAAGCTCGTGATCCCCGATGCGCCGTTTCCGATAGTCGTCCGGGTCCGGTTTCATGGTTCCTACTCTCATTGCGAGTGTCGCGAGCGCATTCTCGCGCGTGTGCGGCTCTTTCGCTAGACTCGTCGCATCGGAGGAGATCGTTGCGCAGGCAACTCGACCTGTTCGTTGCCGACGAAACACAGTCTGACGAGATCGGACCTGCACCGGCCCCGGCGTCGGTGTTCGGCATTGCCGAGCGCCTGTCGCCGCGGCTGCGATTGGGCACGTCGTCGTGGAGTTTTCCGGGCTGGGCCGGCATCGTGTACGATCGCGCGGCCAGCCAGGCGAAGCTGGCGCGCGAGGGCCTCGCCGCGTACGCCCAGCATCCGCTGCTGCGCGCGGTGTCCGTGGACCGCAGCTATTACGGGCCGCTCGATGCCGCGCACTTCGCCGCCTGGGCAGATGACGTGCCCGAGACGTTTCGGTTCGCCGTAAAAGTCGACCGCGCGTGTACCACGCCGGACCTGCGTGAGGGAACGGGTCCGGGCATGTTGCCGAACCCGCTCTTCCTCGATCCGGACCACGCGCTTCGCTCGACGATCCGACCGGCCCTCGACGGCCTCGGCGATCGCGCGGGTGTGTTCATTCTGCAGTTCCCTCCGGTGCAGCCGCGTCTGGTCGGCGGGCCTCGCACGTTCGCGGAACGGCTGGGCCGGTTTCTCGATGACCTGCCCGCCGATGTCCCGATTGCCGTCGAGCTGCGCACACCGGAGCTGTTCACGCCTCGCTACGCCGACAGCCTCGCGCGGACACGCGCGGTCCACTGCTACACGGTTCACCCGCGCATGCGTTCGCTCGCCGATCAGCTGAACGCGATCCCTGTCGCCGCGAACCGCGTGCTCGTCGTGCGCTGGATGCTGCACGCCGGTCTCGGTTACGAAGAAGCGCGCGAGCAGTACCGCCCGTTCGACCGCATCATCGACGAAGACCGTGCGACACGCGAGATCACGGCGCGCGCCTGCCTCGACGCGGAGCGTCTCGATCGCGATGCTTACGTGTTGATCAACAACAAGGCCGAAGGATCCGCGCCGCTCTCCGTCCTCCACCTCGCCGAGCACATCGTCGGGCTGGCGTCGTAGGCCTCAACCGGCGGGCGCTTCGTCGGCCGGCCGGCGCGCGTAGTACAGCGCTACGCCCAGCAGAAGGTACGCACCGTACAGCTTCGGATACGCGAGCAGGCTCAGTGCGCCGGCGGCCAGCCGTGGCGACCGGTACGGCAGGTCCGCGGCGATCAGCAGCGCGCCCGCGCAGACGAGCAGGACTGGCAGAGATGTGGGTCGGCCGCCGACCCGGGCCAGCAGGATCGCGATCGGCAGCAGGGCGAGGGCGTAATGATAGTCCAGTGAGACCGGGCTCAGGATCAGCGTCAGCAGCGTGAACGCCGCGAAGGTCAGATCATGCTGCTGACTTCGCCAGACGATGCGTGCCGTGACTGCGAGCAAGGCGATGGCGGCCAACAGGACGAGAGCATTGCCAAGCTCCGGCCGCACGAACAGCGGCTCCGGATTCCAGCGCGCGTCCGGCGTCGTCAGGTGTCGCAACAGGCTCCATTGCGTCTGATACGCCGTGACCGAGAGCGACGCGCTGTCCGTCAGAGTCCTCGTCGTAGAGAGCCAAACACGCCACGTCTCGATGCCGACCGCGGCGACGGACGCGAGCGCCGCGGCGACGGCGACACCGCCGGCCCACGCGAGCGCACGCCAGCGACGGCATACCGCGAGCATCGGCCAGTACATCGATCCCGCTGACTTCAACACCAGCAGAATGCCGACCGGCGCACCTGCGTTCACGGCCACGCCTCGACGGAATCCGCTCCAGGCGACGGCCGCGATGCAGAGCAGCACGATGTACGTTTGTGCGTGGGACAGATTCTCGCGTACGGGCTGCGACCACAACGCGAGACTCACGAAGACGGGAGCCCAGACAGAGCCCAGCCGACAGGTGTGTACGAGCCAGGCCAGGACGAGAAGCAGCGCTAGAAAGCTGATTCCCGTCCAGAGCGCACGGGACGTCCGATAGTCGAGCAGTGCGAGCGGCGCCATGAACACCGCGGTCGTGGGCAGGTTCGCGCCGTAGATGTCGACCACCGTGGGCTCGAAACGCTGAACCTGCGCGACGAACCACTCGTCGTCGGCCAGGCGGCTCGCGTCCTGCCCTTCGATGATGATGCGACCGGCGGCGTAGTTGGCGACGAATCCGTGGGCAGGCTGCTCGATGGACTGGCCCGCCAGAATGCCGAGGCGCAACGCGAGCAGGGCGGCGAGCAGCCAGAGGGCTCCGGTGAGCCAGGGCGAACCAGCACGCGCGCGTGTCACGTCGCCTACATCAGCCTGATCCCGCCGAACGTCGCCAGCGCCAGCAGCCAACCCATGACGACATCGCCCGGATAGTGTACGCCGAGGTAGCTGCGGGACACACCGACCGTGACCGCCAGGGCGAGAATCGGCACGCTGAACACAGCGGGCAGCGTGAACGCAAACGGCAACGCGACGGACAGCGCGGCCGTCGCGTGGCCGGACGGGAAGCTGAACTTGTCCGGCGCTCGCGCCAGAAAGCCGAGACCCACCGGAAGTTGCGGGCGCGGCCGCGCGATCGTGCGCTTCAGCACCTGCACGACGCCGTGCGAGAGCGCAAGCGTGAGCGCGGCCTGCAGGCCGACGGGCCGGCCGCCGGGCAGGACGCCCGTCAGCGCGACGACGCAGATCCCGATCGTGACGGCGGCATCGCCGAAGTGCGTCACGGCGCGCATCACGGCGTCCAGAACCGGGTGCCGCCGCGACACGACCTCCGTCAGCAGCCACTCGTCGAAGCGTCGCAGTCTCATGGTCGGCTCGCCTGCTTCCTGATTCCAGGCTGGCGCCGGCAGGCGGGGGCTGCCGCGGCCGTCGTCAGCGGAGCCCGAGCTGCCTGGTGAACTTGACGATGACCGCACGCTCCTGCGGGCCTCGAGGCAGTCCCGTTCGCTCGAGCGAGCCGTAGTGCTCGATGTCGTTGTAGACGACGAACAGACCGGTGCCGGCCGTGCTCAGCCAGCCGAAGCGAACGTTGCTCGAGAAGTTCTTCGTCTGATTGTTGTACTGGACGAGGGACTGCAGGTAGATGCGCGGGGTGAACGACCACGCCGCGCGCAGGCCCAGCACGGCAGTCTCGAAACTGCCCTGGGCGAGGTCCACGTCGTAATAATTGACGCGCAGGCTCGCCACGAAATCATCGCCCAGCCGCGCGTTCAGCGACGAACCCGTGCCCTTGCGATGGCCCGAGTAGAAGGCGCCGATGTCGATACGACCCTCGATCGACACGGGTGCGCTCAGGTCGGTGTTGTAGGCGAAACCCCATTCCCAGCCTTCGTACGTGCCCGGCGGCACGATCACGCCGGGCGAGATCTCGAACGGCTGCTTCAGTCCTTCCCGGGTGAAGTTCAGGGACGGAAGCTGGAAGAAGGCGCCGTTCGCGAACTCGAAATGGCTGTCGATGTGCAGGAACCCGGTCTCCATGAAACCGTCCAGGTCCTGGAACTCCCGGTACGAGATGTGGGGCCGCATCTCGCGGAACCACGGGAACTGCGGGAACCGGATGTGGTGCGCCACGCGGGCCGTGAAGAAGCGATGGCCTCGCCGGGTCAGGAATCCGACCTCCGGATTGAAGTTTTCGCCGACCTCGCGGAACGCGGCCGCGGCACGCCACTGCGGCAACGTGAAGTTGCCGCCGAAGCCGAAGGCGTGTTCGCCACCGTCCAGGCCCGGCGTCACGGTCCGCGCCAGGTAGCCGTCGAACTGCCAGGCCTGGCCGAGACCGAGACGACCATCCGCGGCCAGCGTCATGTTGTAGTCGTCGGTGTCGTCCGTACTCAGCCGATTCACGAGCAGCACGCCGACGCGCGAACGGTTGGGCAGATCCCGGAGCGCACGCACCACGGAGAAGTTGTTCGCCGGCGCGATCGAGACCGACTCGCCACTCACGGGATCACGCGTCGATAGCCGCTCCGTCTGAATGTCGAGCAGACCGAGGGTCACGCCGGCCAGCTTGCCGGTCAGCCGGCCGCCCCCGACGATCGGCACACGCCGACCCTGCGCGATGCCGATGCGACGGCTGAAGAAGAGCTCGACGTCCTGCGGCGTACCAACCGAGAACGTGCCCGCGTTCTCCAGGAAGAACGGCCGCTTCTCCGGAAAGAAGAGCGGGAAGCGCGTCAGGTTGATCTGCTCGTCGTCGACCTCCACCTGCGCGAAGTCCGTGTTGTACGTCAGGTCCAGCGTGAGGCTCGGCGTCAGTCCGATCTTCGCGTCGGCGCCGACTTCGACATCTCCGTCGAAATCGCTCGACGTGAGGTAGTCCCGCCGCGTCGTGCCCGTGGCGAACGGCGAAATCGTCAGCGGAAGATTGGCCGGCGCGCGCTCCAACTCGAGCGTGCCGGCCAGAGACACGCGATACAGGTCGAACTGGCGAGGAATGGGCGCCCAGAACGACTCCTCGTTCCGGCGCCGGATGCGGCGGGACAGGTTCAGCCCCCAGCGCTGCGGCCCGCCCTGGCCGTAGCGCAGCGTCGAAAACGGGATCCGGAACTCCGCGTACCAACCGGCATCGTCCCGCGACGTCGCCACGCTCCAGCTGCCATCCCAGTTCTTGTTGAAGCCGCCGCCCGAGCCGCGCTGCTGCCGCACGCCCGGCGTCAGACTGCCCTGCCCTTCGCGCGTGACCTGACCGTCGTATTCGATGCCCGACGGCGTCGTCCCGAACACGAACCCGTTCTGACGGTCCCGATACGTGTCCAGCAGAATCACGAACGCGTCCGCATCGTCCAAATCCGCATCGCGGCGGTTTTCGCCGGGCACGATCGCCAGCGGGCTCACGTCGAAGAGCCACGCGCCGATGTAGAGCGCGTCGTCATCGATGAGGAGGCGAACTTCCGTGCGCTCGGAGACCGGTGTCCCTTCGCGCGGCTCGCGTTGCACGAAGCCGCTCAGCACCGGGGCGTCCGCCCACGCGGCCTCGTCCAGCCGCCCATCCAGACGGATCGGCGTCGTCGCCCGGCCGGCGCTCGCAACCGGATCCGCATTCGTGCCCTGCTGCGCCGCCGCCCTCGACGGCGCCACAAGAAGGACCACCGTGATCACCGACCAACCAAATCGCTTCATGAACCCTGCTGTCGTTCTCTCTGATGCGAACGCTGCTTTGCAGCTTCCCGGGTGCGACCGCGCGCAATCTCCCGGCACGGTGTGACGCGCGGCAAGGCCGCCGCGTTGGCGACGTCCGGGCCGGCCTGGTCGGGTTCGAGCTGGCTCCGCGTCGGCCCGGATCGTGAGCCGTGCGACAGCGAATGGCCCGAGCCCCAGCCCCAGCCCCAGCCCCAGCCGTACCGACAATAATTTTTGTCTTGACATATTTGATCGTCGGTGGCACCTTCCACCCATGAGCCCGACCGCCAACCTCGACGTCATCGACTCGGCCGAGCAGGCGCACCTCGTCCTGGACCCCGTGCGCCGGCGCATTCTCGAGCAGCTGCGCGAGCCCGGCTCCTCCGCGTCGGTCGCCGCCGTGCTCGGG
>JBFJPA010000200.1:0-7949 GCA_041617355.1 Longimicrobiales bacterium | reverse complement strand
GTCCGCCAGGAGGCCGCGGTCGGTGCGCCGCGGCCGGCCGAGAGCTTCGCGGACGTCGCCGGCAACCGGGCCGCGACCCGCGAAAACGAGGAGAAGCGCGCCGCCGACCCGAACGAGGCGGCCGCTGTACCCGCGCGGGCGCCTGTCCTCACGCCGCCGCCTCCAGCCCAGGCGGCGGCCGGCGCCGGACTCGCTTCGGCCGACTCGCTGGCGGCCGGACGGGATCAGGTCGGGCGGGCCGACGTGGCCAAGGCCTCTGCGGAGCCGCCGGTCGCCCTGCGTGCCGTTGCGGAAGCGCAGCGCGCGCGAGGAGTGGCCCTCGACGAGGCCGTCGTGGCCTCACGGCTGGAGGCCGACGCGGATTCCGCAGCGGGTGCATGGGTCGCGACGGACCTGGCCACGCTGGCCGAACGCCTCGGCGTTGCGCCCGTGACGGTCGAAGGACTGGCGCCGGACTCGGTGCTCGTCGCCGAGGTCGGCGGGCGCATCCTCGCCCGGTCGGTCTATGCCTACGACGGTCAGAGCGTGACGTTGCTTCAGCGACGCGTGATCGACGCGCCCGACGACGCGCGTCGACTCCAGTTCCGCGAGTCGAATACCCGGCTGCGGCTGCGCGACCTCGAGGTCACGCTCAGCGGCACGTCGCCCGACGCCATTCGCGCGGTGCGCGAGCGTCTGCGCTGAGGCACGCCGAGCACCACATTCCGAGCGACCGGCCGGGACGGAAGGAACCGAGCCTCGTCGCGGGCGTTGCCGCCCCCTTACATTGGCCTCTCGCCCGCGCGTCGCGGCGCCGTGACGCGCACGAGGTCCCCGCAACACGGTCGTGTCACTGTGACGCACGAGCTCGCCGGACGGCCCGCGCCGCCTGACCACCTGCCGAACGTGCCGCGCCTGGTCGCCGCCTACTACGCGCTCTACCCGGATCCCGATGACGTGCGCCAGCGCGTCAGCTTCGGCACGTCCGGCCACCGCGGCCAGTCGCTGCACGGCTCGTTCAACCAGACGCACATCGTCGCGGTCACCCAGGCGATCGTCGAATTGCGCCGCACGCACGGCATCACGGGTCCGCTGTTCCTGGGCATGGACACGCACGCGTTGTCGGAGCCCGCGTTCATCACGGCCGTCGAGGTGCTCGCGGCGAACGGTGTGCAGCTGGTCGTGGATCGCACGCTCGGCAGTACGCCCACGCCCGTCATCTCCCACGCAATCCTCACCTGGAACCGCGGCCGCACCGAGGGCCTCGCCGATGGCATCGTCATCACGCCATCACACAATCCGCCCGAGGACGGCGGCTTCAAGTACAATCCGCCAACGGGTGGGCCCGCCGACAGCGGCGTGACGGACATGATCCAGGAGCGCGCGAACCAGCTGCTGGAGAACGGGCTGCGTGGCGTGCGCCGCCTGCCGTACGCCAGTGCGCTCGCCGCCGATTCGACGTTCCGCCAGGATTACGTCGGGCCCTACGTCGCCGACCTGATCAACGCGGTCGACCTCGACGCCATCGCGTCCGCCGGCGTGCACATCGGCGTGGATCCGCTCGGCGGGTCGTCCCTCGAGGTCTGGGATCGGCTGGCCGACGCCTACGACCTGCGCCTCGACATCGTCAACCGGTCGATCGATCCGGCCTTCGCGTTCATGACGCTCGATCACGACGGCCGCACCCGAATGGACTGCTCATCGCCGTGGGCGATGGCCGGCCTGATCGAGCTGCGCGACCGCTTCGACATCGCCTGCGGCAACGATCCCGACGCCGACCGCCACGGCATCATCACGCCCAGCGTCGGCCTGATGAATCCGAACCACTACCTCGCCGTCGCCGTCGATTACCTCTTCGACCACCGTCCGCGTTGGGCGCGCGATGTCGCCGTCGGCAAGACGCTCGTGTCGAGCGCCATGCTCGATCGCGTCGCGGAGGCGAAGGGCCGCCAGGTCGTGGAGGTGCCCGTCGGTTTCAAGTGGTTCGTGGATGGACTGCTGGAGAGCCGGCTCGGCCTCGCCGGCGAGGAGAGCGCGGGCGCGACGTTCTTGCGCAACGACGGCGTTGTCTGGACCACGGACAAGGACGGGATCCTGCTGGGCCTGCTGGCGGCCGAGATCACGGCGATCAGCGGCAAGGACCCGGGCGAGATCTATCGCAGCCTCGAAGAGCAGTTCGGCGTCGCGCACTACGCACGCACCGACTCGCCCGCCAATGCCGCGCAGAAGGCCGTGCTCAAGAAGCTGTCGCCCTCCGATGTGACGGCCGACACACTCGCGGGTGAGCCCATTCGCGAGCGCCTGACCCGCGCGCCGGGCAACGGCGCGCCCATCGGCGGCCTCAAGGTCATCACGGACAACGGCTGGTTCGCCGCTCGGCCTTCGGGCACGGAAGACGTTTACAAGATCTACGCCGAGAGTTTTCTCGGCGAGGACCACCTCGCGCGGATTCAGGAGGAGGCGCGGCAGATCGTGGACGGCGCGTTCGACGCGACTCACGGCGGATGAGCGCACGCGGCGTGCTCGTGACCGGCGCCTCGAAAGGAATCGGCGAGGCGTGTGTCACCCACCTCGCGGAGCGCGGCTGGACGGTCTTTGCCGGATTCCGCGATCCCGCCGACGGCGAGCGACTCCGTGCATTGCACGGCGCCGCCATCGTCCCGGTCCGCCTCGATGTCACTTCAGCCGAAGACATCGCGGCGGTCGCCGCGACGATCGGCGACAGACTCGGCGAAGCAGGTCTGGCCGGCGTCGTCAACAACGCCGGTATCGTCATGTCGGGGCCGTTCGAGTTCCTGCCGATCGATGCGCTGAAGAGACAGCTCGATGTCAACGTGGTGGGCCAGGTCGCCGTCACGCAGGCCGTGCTGCCGCTACTGCGCCGGAGCCGCGGCCGCGTCGTCTTCATCGGCTCGATCTCCGGCCTCAACTCACTTCCCTTCGTGGGCGCGTATGCCGCATCGAAGTTCGCGCTCGAAGCCGTGGCCGACGCATTGAGGGGTGAGCTGCGGCCGTTCGGTATGCGCGTCACCATCATCGAGCCGGGCGTAATCGCGACGCCGATCTGGGAGACGTCGATCGAGACCGCCGACCGGCTCATGGCCGACGCGCCGCCGGAGCTCGAGACCTATTACGGCGAGATGCTGCGACGGCTGCGACAGCGGGCCGAACGCGGCGGGGAAGGGTTGCCGCCGTCGCGCGTTGCCGAGGTCGTCGAGCGCGCGCTCACCGCCAAACGGCCACGCGCACGCTACCTGATCGGACGAGACGCAAAGACGCGCGCGCTCCTGCAGCGCTGGTTGCCCGACGCCGTCCGAGACCGCCTCATCGCCCGGGCGCTGGCCCGCATCTGAACGTCGTTACCGACGCAGCTCCGACGTGTCCAGCGCGTACAGGCCGCTGAGCATGTCCGACGCGAACAGGACGGTGCCCACCCGGGCCACGCCCCAGACCGCGACCGAGCCCCGGTCCTGCAGGCCGACGCCGATCTCCCGCTTCATGAGGCCCAGGTTGCAGCGGCCATCACCGGCCCGCTGGTTCGCCGCGCACTGCGAAAGGTCGCCTCGCACATCGAGCGCACGAACGCCGCCGTTGTAGTATGCGGCGTACAGAACGCCGGCCGTCTCGTCCATGACGAAGTTGTGGGTGCCCGCGCCGGCCACCGTATAGAACGCGACCTCGCGCGGGTTGCGCGGATCGCTGACATCCACGACGTGAATGTCGCCGGAGGACGAGGAACCGATCGAGCCCGGGCCCTCCTGTCCGACGAACGCGTACCGCTTCGCGCCACCGGGCTCGTAGTACCACCACACGTTGTGCACCTGGCCGCCGACCGTGAGCACGTTGCCGAGCCGGACCGGGTTGGTCGGCGAGCCGCCGGCTGCGCCGCCGCCGATGTCCCAGATCGTCATCCCTTCGTTCCAGAGCGCGGTAAAGAGGATGCCGTCGCGCACGAACACGTCGTGAATGAAGGGCGTGCCCATGGGCCGGACGAGGACCTCGACGGGACTGGCCGGATTCGTGATGTCGACGACGACGAGGCGGGGCGGCGTCTCCGCCGTGCCGCCCGGATTGACGGAAAGGAACGCGTAGTGGCGGCCGGCCACGCGGCCGAGCTTCACCGTGTGCACGCCCGTCGTGGTCGTCGCTGCGCTGACGTGGCGGGCGAGCCGAACGGGCTTCGCGGGATTCGCGGCGCGATCGTAGATGACGATGGAGCCGTTCATGCGCTCGGTCGCGACGACGAGGAGTGCCCCGTCATCGGAGATCTGCACATCGCCGAGTGTGCTCGCGTTCTCGACGATGAGCGAGTCGACGAGCTGCGGTGTGTTGCCGTTGATGCGCCAGACCTTGATGGCGTTGCCGGGCACGCCAGCGCGGCTGCTCCACGTGCTGGTGTAGGCCCACTCGCCGCGAGCCGCGACCTCGGCGGTGAACCGTTCGGCCACGGCGCCATGGCCGAGCACGCGCAGCGTGGTGGACCCGGCCGTCGTGTCGACTGGAGTCCGGTCCGTGCCGAGCGGATCGGGCTCACACGCGGCCGGGGCGAGCAGCGGCAGCAAGAGCAAAAGCGAGCGATATCGCATCGATTCCTTCTTCATCGACAGACGTGGTCGTCAGTGTACGGGCACCGCAGCGGCGTAGCGGCCCATGCGCGTGTGGCGCGCGCCGGCGCCGATCCGGACGCCGGCCGACAGGCTCCACTGGCTCGCGGAGCCGTAGTGCTCGACGGCATCGAAGATCGAACCCGTGATTTCTTCGGCCCTCAGAAAAGAGACCTCCACGAAGGGTGCGACCCCTATGCCGCCAGCGTGCAGACGCCTGGCAGCGTGCACGGTCGCGATCTGCCAGCGGGTCACGCCGATGATGTTTTCGTCGGCGTGTGGCCGCGCCGAGCGGAACGCACTCTCGAGCCGCTCTTCCTCGGGCCGTGTCGTGCGCTCGAAGCGCGCCGCGACCCGAAACGCACCCAGATCGGCGGCCGCTTCGCCCAGCGTGCTGCCGAAGGCGAAGGCGCGCCGGCCATCGCTGAACTCCGTCGTGCGCGCCCATTCGACGAGGCCGTACAGCGGCACGCCGTCCAGCTCTGTCTCGACGCGCGCCGACGCACTCCACTTGCGCTGATCGAGCCCGCCGCCCGTCGCGTGCTCCGGTGATTCGATGCCGGCGTGACTGGCCTGCAACTCCAGTCCGTGACCGGGCAGCAGCGTCAGTCGGGCCGCCCATGAATCTCCCCACCGCGAGATCCGGCCGAGCGACTCGGGGCCCATCGGCTCATCGCCATTGAACAGCCCGGCCTCGACGAGGACCGGTCCACGCCGCACCGCCGCGATCGCCGTCCACCGTTCCAGGATCTGGGACCAGTGGTGATTCGCCGGATACTTGATGAACGGCCGCACCATCGGGTCATCCGTACCGAACGGTGCGAAACCACGGCCGGCCGCGATCGATGCGGACCAGCCGTCGCGTTCGGTCTGGACCGCCGCGATCGCTTCGTGCAGGAACGTGTGCGGGTGACGGCGGTCCACATACCCCTCGCCCGCGTTGCCCGCGTTCAATTCGCCCCGGTCCAGCGTCCACCCCTCCAGGTTCACCATCAACTGCGCGGCTGCAGCCCGCCAACGCGCCATGCCGAGCAGCACGGGCTGCGTGATGTAGCCTTCCGACAGCGCCCGGCCCGCCAGTGCCGGCGACGCGCGCGTCAGCAGCCCGACAGCACTCGCACCGACCGCGAGTGGCCGGCCGTGCGACTCGTGGGTCTGTGCACGCGCTGCCGCCGGCAGCGCCGACAACACCGATATCACGATGAGCAGGCCGCGCCCGCCCGGTTCAACGATTGACATGGGCGAAGTGATACACGGGACGGGCGGATCGGGCTCCGTTCGACTCAGGCGGGGAAGGCGAGGGCGGGGATGGACGTGACCACGGGCGTCCGGCGGCGCTGGCGCCGGCGGATCCGCACGTCTGTGCAGGCCCGGGCCTCACAGCCGACGCGCTCGGCGATGCGGCGCCAGATCGCGCCGTGGTCGCGGTGGCCGTGCTCGATCCACGCTTCGACGTGCGCCATCTCGTGCACGAGCGTATCCACGAAGTGCCTCTCGTTGCCCGGCAGCATCAGGTCCACATTGAGCGCGATCTCCTTGACGTGACGCTGGCCATCGCGACCCTTCCCGTAGTGCACGTGGCCGTAGCGGCGGGACATTCGCGCGCTGAGCCGGATCTTCAAGTCCGCGGGCAGGCGACCGCCGAACCGTTCGCGGTTCAGGTGTGCGTAAGCGCGGGCCAGGAAGGAGCGCTGGTCCTCCGTCGCGCAGCAGGCCGCGGCCGCGTCGTCTCCAGGTTCCTCCGGTCCGCCCGTTTGCGCCTCCGACCATTCGCGCAGCCGCCGGACGGCGGCACGATACGAGCCATTCGCCCGCTTCGCCGTCGCGAACGTGGCGATCGCGTCCAGCACATCACTCGGGGCCGCGCGGAAGCACGACTGCACGCTCAGCGAGCGACGGTCCGGCGACAGCGACGCGAGCCGCGTCCGATTGGGGCGGAATCGGACCCGCTCCAGCTCCTCGGCGCCGCGCTGGCGCATCGCGAGCAGGAATTCGTGTTCGGAGAGCCACGAGAAGGGCAGGGACAGCTGCGCGTCGACGACGAGGCTTGACCTGCGGCCGATTCGAGTCCGACGGTGCATGCCGGATAGTCTAACGACGGCGGCAAGCCCACGCGATCGGGTCTTCGGCCGTGGTTCGGGCGACCGC
This sequence comes from Longimicrobiales bacterium, assembly GCA_041617355.1. Classification (GTDB taxonomy): domain Bacteria; phylum Gemmatimonadota; class Gemmatimonadetes; order Longimicrobiales; family RSA9; genus JBFJPA01. The sequence continues at coordinate 1,218 of JBFJPA010000200.1, read as the reverse complement.
CGACCCTCGCAACCGTTCCCTCGACTCGTGTGTCAGAGGGACGGAACACAGGAACTCACCGGTACCGGGGTTCGGGTGGAGGAGCGACAACTGATCGAGCGCGTCCTGGCGGGCGACCCGGCCGCGGAGCGCGCCCTCTACGACGCGAACGTCGACCGCGTCCACCGGCTCTGCTACCGGCTGGCCGGTGGGGACGCCGACCTCGCCCAGGACTTCACGCAGGAGACCTTCCTGCGTGCGTTCGACCGGCTCGCCGATTTCCGGCAGCAGGCGGCGCTGTCCACGTGGCTGCACACGATCGCGGTCTCGGTGTCGCTGAACGGCATGCGCAAGGTGAAGCGACGCCAGAGCCGGGAGACGCCGCTCGAGCGCGAAGACCTGTCCGGCGCCCTGACGCCGCGGCACGCCGAGCCGGATCTGAAGCAGCGGCTCAAACGAGCGATCGCACGATTGCCCGAGCCGTACCGGGTCGTGTTCCTGATGTACGACGTCGAAGGCTACACACACGAAGAGATCGGCACCGTGCTGGGCATGCCGACGGGCACGTCGAAGGCACGGCTGTCGCGGGCGCGAGCCAGGTTGCGCGAAGAGCTGGCCGCGTTCGCTGGAGAGTGGGCGACATGAGTGATGATACGCTGGACCCGATGCTGGCCGAGCTGGTCCGACAAATGGACACGCCACCCGAACCGCCGCGCGACGCGATGTGGGCCGCGATCTCGGCCGAGCGTCAGCGCGCGAGGGATCGAGCCCGGTTCGGGCGGCAATGGCCGAAGTGGCTGGTATGGGCGCCCGCGCTCGCCGCGTCGCTCGTGCTGGGCATCGTCGTCGGGCGCTGGTCGATGACGTCGGTCGAGTCGCCTGTGACGGTCGCCGGGCTGCCGGACGACCGGAGCCGGGAAGTCTACACGCAGGTCGCAATGCAGCACCTGTCGAGCGCGGAAGCGCTGCTGGTCGCGTTCCCTCAGGATGCACGGGCCGGCCGCACGGCGGATGTCGCGCACTGGGCTGCCGAGCTGCTGACGGACACGCGACTGCTGGCCGATTCGCCCGCCGGCGATGACGCGGAGCTGAGCCGGCTGCTCGGCGACCTCGAGCTCGTGCTCGCGCAGATCGCAGCCCTCGCGACCGCACCGCGCGGCACGGACGTAGGCCTGATCGAAGATGGGATCACATCGACGGATGTACTGGTTCGACTGCGCGCGGCGACGGCCAACGGCG
>JBFJPA010000199.1:0-7972 GCA_041617355.1 Longimicrobiales bacterium | reverse complement strand
CGCCCAGCGGGGCCAGACGGATGGGATCGGCGTCCGCGGGGACGGCCCCGAGGGCGAAGCTCGGCAATGGCCGCCCAAGCACGTCGGCCGCGGGTCGCTGGGTCAGCCGCTCGGCCGCCGGATTCCAGTGGCGCACGATACCATCGCCGTCCAGCGTGAAGATGGCCAGCGGCGCGGCCTGGATGATGGCCGCCAGCCGTTCCGCCGAGAGCCGCATCGCTTCTTCGGCGCGCTTCCGGTCCGTGATGTCGCGGTACATGCCGAACACGCCGATCTGTCCGTCGGCGACGAGCACGGGCGTGCCGAGAATGGCGACCTCGACCGGCGAACCGTCCCTGCGGCAGCGCACGGTTTCGACCGATACGGTGTTGCCCGCCGCGACATCGGCGCTGAAGCCGTCAGCCTCGAGCGCCCGCTCCAGCGGCACGATCAGCGAGCCGATCGGCCGCCCCAGCGCGTCCTCAGGGGGGTAGCCGAACAGCCGCGTGAACTCCGCGTTGATGCGCTGGACCCGATCCTCGCGATCGAGTACGACGACCGCCTCGGGCGTGCTCTCGAAGAGATGCTCCAGGAACGCCGTACGGATTTGCAGCTCCCGTTCTGTCGCCTGGCGATCGGCGATCTCGCGCTGCAATGCCGCATTGGTCTGGACCAGGGCCGCACGGCTTTCCTCCAGTGCGGCATAGGTCAGGTACACACTCGTCAGCAGCCCCGCAAAAATCGCGAGATAACTCAGCAGGATCGCGACCCGGGCCGCGAGCATCACGCCGGTCGCCGCGGCGATCGCTTCGGCGCCGAGGCAGAGGAGCAGCGAAATGACGAGCCAGTGCTCGAATACGTTCCGGCGCCAGCCACCTCGGCGCAGATTCGCCGCCGCCGCGAACGCGAAGAGCAGCCCGGCCGCGATATGACCGCCCGTCCGAACTGCGACGCCGAGCGGTGGCAGCGGCGCGAGCGTCAGGACCAGCAGCCCGACGGTCGTGAGCACGCCGGCTGTGCCGTACAGCGCGTTCTCATCCAGCTCGACGTCCGAGCGGACCGGCTTGCGGGGCGCGACCGCGAGGCGGACGAGGAAGAAGCCGAGATAGAAACGAGAGACGAGCCAGCTCCACTGGGCCGCGTTGGTCGCGACCGGCGAAGGACTCCGCAACAGGGCGAGAACCTGGAAGGCGTCGAGAACGCCAACGGCGAGGAAGGTTACGCCGATGAACAGGAAGTGACGCTCGCGCCGGCTGTAATGGCGGACCAGCGAGAGGACGCCGCAGACGAGCGCGATCGTCGCCGCGGCGGTCTGGACGAGCCGGTGCGCCACCACGGAGGCCGGCGCCAGGCCGTACACGAGCGCGAGGGCAGCCAGAACGGCCAGCCCCGTGACCACATAGGCCACTGCGCGACGGCGCACCTCGGGCACCCGATTCGTCTCCATGAGAACTGCTTAAGTATCGGCCGCCCACGCGCGTAAGCAACCGGGTCGGGCCCGGCCGCCGGACCGACCGCGCCGGCGTCGGCCGCCCCCGGCTTGACCGGTGAATACCGGGCCGGACAGGTTGGCGCGTACCGACCCCCCAACCCAGCGGAACCCGATGCAGGCCCAGAGCGACGCGTTGCTGACCGATCCCATGGCGATCTTCGCCTGGTTGATCCTCCTGCTCGCCGTCGTCTTCCGGCTCAGCGAAGTGCCACGCTTCAAACGCTTCTTCGAATTCACGCCACCCGTCATATACGCGTATTTCCTGCCCACCCTGTCGACCACGTTCGGCATCACGCCGGCCGCTTCGTCTCTCTACGACTGGATGTTGCTGTACCTGCTGCCGGCCGCGCTCGTCCTGCTCATGATCAGCGTCGATCTCAAGGCCATCGTCAGGCTGGGTGGTACGGCCCTCATCATGTTGACGGCCGGGACGTTCGGCATCGTAATCGGTGGCCCCATCGCGTTCGCCGTGTTCGGCGGGTTCCTGCCCGACCAGGCGTGGACGGGACTGGCCGCCCTGTCCGGCAGCTGGATCGGCGGGACCGCCAACATGGTCGCCATCGCGGAGAGCGTCGGCACACCCGATTCGATCCTGGGCCCGATCATCGTCGTCGATACCGTCGTCGGCTACGGCTGGATGGGCGTGCTCCTGTTCTTCAGCGCATGGCAGGCCCGGTTCGATCGTCGCATCAAGGCCAACACGGAGGCCCTCGAAGCCGCCAGCCGATCGCTCGCCGAGCTGGGCAGCCACCGCGTGCCCACGTCGCTCGCCGGGGTGCTGGTGTTGATCGCCATCGCGTTTGCCGGCGCACACGTCGCGAACAATTTCGCGGCACGGCTCCCGACGCTCGGTGACCCCACCATCATCAGCAAGACGACGTGGTCCGTCCTGATCGTCGTGACCGTCGGACTCCTCCTCTCCTTCACGCCCGTCCGAAAACTGGAGGAGGTCGGCGCCTCACGGTTCGGCTATGCCGCGCTCTACATCCTGCTCGCCTCGATCGGCGCGAAAGCCGACCTCGCCGCCGTGCTCGCCGCGCCGCTCTTTCTCGCCGCCGGCGTTCTCTGGATCACCGTGCACGTCGCTGTCCTGCTCATCGTCGCGAGACTGATTCGGGCCCCGCTCTTCTTCGTCGCGACCGGCAGCATGGCGAACATCGGCGGCGCCGCATCCGCACCCGTCGTCGCCGGCGTCTACAATCCGGCCCTCGCCTCCGTCGGCCTGCTCATGGCCGTCGGCGGCTACGTCCTCGGCATCTACGCGGCGATCGGCTGCGCCTGGTTGTTGGGGTTGATGAGTTGAGACGGCGACGGACAACAGACGACGGCGGTTGCACACAGAGGGAACAGAGGCAGCGGAGGACGGAGGGACGGAACCCTGTCGCCCTGTGACCCTCACCCTCTCCCCTACGTTCCCTGTCCCTCTCCCTCTTCCCTTTGTGACGCCTGGAACAAGCCAAACAGCTCCCGGACGACACGACCGCGGACACCGTTCAAAATTTCGCGGGTTTTGCCGCCGTCCGAATTGAATGTGGCAATGGCGATGGCGCCGGAGGCGGGGTCGAGCAGGAAGAACGACTGGAACGCGCGCTGGCTGCCGGTGTGGCCGATCAGGCGGGGGCCGGCGCCTTCGTACAGGAAGAACGTGAGACCCATCGACTCGCGCGCGCCCCAGGGCGCCTGGCCGACTTGGACAACCGGGCGCCACATCGCCTCGAGGGATGCGCGGCTCAAGACGACGTCACGTTGCGGACGGCCAGCCAGAAACGCGAGGTAGCGCGCCATGTCGGGAACGGGTGCATTCAGGCCGCCATTCGAGACCGTGATGCCCGTGTCGAAATCGAGGCCGTTCGCGACAGGCCGGCCTTCGACGAGCCGATAGTTGTTCGAGCGGTACTGAAGCAGGTGATAGGGTGTGACATCGAAGTAACTGCGCTGCATGCCGAGCGGCCGCAGGATGTTCTTGTCGACGTAGACCTCCCAGTCGTCGCCCGAAATCGTCTCGATCATGCGGCCGAGGAAAACGATACCGGGGTTCGAATAGGAGAAGCGCGCGCCGGGCTCGAAGAGCAGCTCGGTGTATGGCAGCATGGCCACGAGTTGCGACCACTCCGTCGGCTCGTGCGGGTGCCATGCTTCGTTGCCGCCCCACGGCCAGGTCGGTGCGCGGAAGCCGGCACTGTGGCTGAGCAGGTGACGGACAGTCACGCGTTCGATGGGTCCGTGCTTCGAGTGCACGGCGCGCAGCTCGGGCACCCAGTCGAGGATCGGCGCATCCAGATCGACATGACCGCGGTCGCGCAGCTGCAGGACGGCGATGCCCGTCAGGGTTTTCGTAATCGACGCCCAGTGCCAGATCGTGTTCTCGTCGACAGGCCGCTGCGTTTCGAGATCGGCGACACCGTAGAACTCGCGGCCCAGCTCTTCACTACCGCGGAAGAACCAGAGACTCGCGCCGACGATCCCGCCCGCCTTCATGTCGGCCCGGAACGCCTCGACCACCGAGGCCCAGGCGCGATCGAAGCCGGCGGGCTTCTGCGCCGTGACGGGAATCGAGAACAGCGTGCCGCAAAGGACCGAGCAGCAGACCAGGGCGCGGCGACGTGCGCGGGACGCGGTGTGCCCCGTCGAACGCGCCATCAATCGCCGCACGTCGCGCAACGGCCGTACAGCACGAGGTCGTGACGGTCCAGCTGGAATCCTTCCGGCACCACCGAACGGAAGTTGCCCGGGCATCCTTCCACCTCGAAGACGCGGTCACACGACTCGCACACGAAATGATGGTGATGTTTCTTGCCGGCGCGTTCATGGCGGGGCGGCTCGCCGGGCAGCTCGACGGGCACGAGCCAGCCCTCCTCGACCAGCGCTTTCACCGTCCGGTACACCGTGGCGATGCCGAGCGATGGCACCATGGCCTGCGCCGCATCCAGCACTTCGCGCGGACCGAGCGGACGCTCCGACGCCTCGAAGACCTCGCGGATCGCCCGCCGCTGCGCGGTGTCCCTCTCCATCGCCATGCCGGCCAGCCTCAGCGTTGAACCTCGATGTGGAACAGCCACGGCCAGTTCTTGCCCGTCACGAACAAGCGCCGACCCGTCGCGTCCCACGCGATGCCGTTCAACACGTCGACACCGGTACGATCTTCCCTCGAGAGCAGGCCGCGCAAATCGACCCAGGCACGCACATCGCCCGTCGCCGGGTCGATTCGAACGATGTAGTCCGACTGGTAGACGTTCGCCCAGATCTCGCCGTCAATGTACTCCAGCTCGTTGATGCTGCGTAGCGGAGCGCCCTTGTCACGGACCGACAGGCTGCCCAGCTCGCGAAAATCCGACGGGTCGTAGAAGCGCAGGCGGTCCGTGCCATCACTCATGATCAGGCGCGTGCCGTCGTAGGTCAGGCCCCAGCCCTCACCCGTGTACTTGAACGAGTCCAGCACCGCCAACGTCGAGCGATCGTAAACGAAGGCAACGCCCGCCTTCCACGTGAGCTGATAGATCCGGTCGCCCACCAGCGCGATCCCTTCGCCGAACCGCTCGCCACCCAGATCCACACGCTTCAACACCTGGCCCGACTCCAGCGCGACCTGACGCAGACTGCTCTCGCCGACCAGGCCCGTCCCCTCGTACAACAGCCCATCGTGCCAGAACAGGCCCTGCGTGTACGCCGTTCGGTCGTGCGGGTAGCGCGCCACCACGTGCACACCCGCGGCCGTATCGGTCGGCTGCCGTCCATCCACCGCACAGCCGGGCATGAGCAGGAACAAGGCGAGCGCCGGCCCGAGAGCCCCACGCAACCGCGACATGCGCATCTCCTCGAAGAAACCGTTCATCGGCGAGCGGACAACCGTCCGGGAAGCTTAGGCGCGAGCCCGGCCCGGGTCCACGCTTGATTACCGTCGTGATCGCGAAGCGGGTCCGCCCGCCCGGTCTGACGTGAGGAAGGCTTGCCGGCCGCTAACGATAACGTATAATCAATTATCGATTACATCGAGCGCGACCCGCACCGGAACCGACGCGGGACCAGGTAGACGTTTCATGACCGATTCGCCAGCCAACCGTACCGAGGCCTCGTGGAGCACGTCGGGGTGGGTGATCCCGGCGATCTGCGCGTTGCATTGTATGGTGGCGCCGGTTCTGGCAGTGTTCGCGCCAACGCTCGTCCTGGCGCCCGGCATCGAGCCGGCGATGATGACGACGGCGGTCGTTTTCGCCGTGCCGGCCATGCACCGGGGCACCCGCCGACACCGCCGGCCCGGGCCCTTTGTGCTCGCCGCGGCCGGGCTTGTCGCGTGGCTGGTGGGCCACACGCCGTGGTGGCCGGGCGCGGCCTGGCCGCTGACGGCGGCTGGCGGGCTGTTGTTGTTCGCCGCGCTCTGGCGGAACCGGACACTGAGCGGGCGTTGCGGTTGCACGACCTGCGTGCCCGCGTTGACGGAAACCCCGCGCACTCTGAAGTTCCGTACGCGAGACGGTTGAACGGAGCGGATGGCGATGCGACGAATCGGACAGTGGACGGCCCTCGGGCTGGCGATTTCGGTGACGGCGTGTGCGGCGGGACCGGCGCAGCAAGGCACGGGCTCAGGCGATCGGGCGCGCCAGATCGCGGCAGAATGCCGCAGCGCGCCGGAGAAGTCGGCGTGTTACGACGAGAAGCTCGCGGCGATCGCGGCGACGGGTGCGGTGGACAGCGCGCTGGAGGTGCTGACGGCGCTGTCGTCCGTGGACAAGTCGGTCGAGCGCGATGGCCACATGTACGCGCATGCGATCGGCATCGCGGCGTTCGACCCCGCCCGTGACTTCGCCTCGACGTTCACGCGCTGCTCGGAGCTGTTCCACGCCGGCTGCTACCACGGTCTGATCCAGGCGCACTTCGCGGGCGCTGGCCAGGTCGACGCGGCAGCCGTGAACGGCCTGTGCCGGGAAGTTGCCGAAAGCGGAGCTGATCGCTGGACCGTGTTCCAGTGTCTGCACGGCATCGGACACGGTCTCGTCATCCTCTACGAACACGACCTGATCAAAGGCCTGGCGGGCTGTGACCTGCTCGAGGACGCGTGGGACCGGGCGTCGTGTCACGGCGGCGCGTTCATGGAGAACGTGACGAATGCGACACACCCGCACCACGCCGCGTTGACCGCAGCGCTCGCGGGCGGCCACGACGAGCACGCCTCACACGCCGATCACGGCGCTACCGCGGCCGAGCCGTTCCGGCCGTTCGACCGCGACGATCTGCATTACCCGTGCACGATCGTGGAGGAGCACCACAAGTCCGCGTGTTACGGCATGCAGACGTCCGTGATGCTGTATCTGAACGAATACGATTTCGGTGCGGCGGCCGAGGCCTGTGATGGTGCGCCGGAGACCTACCGCGCGACCTGCCACCAAAGCCTGGGTCGCGATGCGTCCGGCTTCGCGAACCGCGACATCAAAGAACTGAACCGCCTGTGTGCGCAGGACCGCTCGGAGCTGGCACCGAATTGCTACGTGGGCGCGGCGAAGGCCGTCATCGACTGGGCCGGCCAGCCTGCGGAAGGCATGCGCTTCTGCCGAGCCGTCGCCGGCGAGGAAAACCGGGCGCGCTGCTACTTCGCGGTCGGCCAGCAGATCGGTGTCATCGTCACGGACCGGGAAAAGCGCCGCGCGGCGTGCACGGAAGCCGGCGGCCGTTACCGCGATGCCTGTCTCTGGGGCGCAGGCCTGCTGGAAACGGAGCCCGAATTCCTGCGTGCGAAAGGAACGCCGTAAGGATCCTCCGGGCTTCGGGTAATGCGAGGCAATTCAGTCACACGCGTCGATGAGAAACGCCGCGATCAGGCGCGGCTCCGGGTGACGATCGCTGCGGGCGGGACCCAGCCGCCCGGCCAGGTCACGGAACAGACACTCCGCCATGTGCCAGCCAGGCGCGGACGTCGTCCGCCGATCCGCGCCGCCGACCCGGGCCGGTTCCCACGGGGCGACGGACCGACATAGTGTAAGCCACTCTCGGACTTCCGCTTCCTCTCCTGCACTCAGGCCGTCCCCGAGACGTCGGACGAGGTCATCCGCCGCGCGTCGAAGAGTACCTCGGGGATCCGGAAATGCCGTCAAGAGCCGGGTCACTCTGGCAATGGCGCGAGCCGACAAGGGATCGGTTCCGGAGCCCTTACCGAGACCAGAACTGCCGGTCCTACAAGTCCTTAAGGCCCGAGTAAGGCGACGCCCCGGGACGGCCGTGCGGTCGAGACCGAGGCTCGCGGACGCCCGCTCCAGCAGTCCGACCAGCTCCAGTTCGGACAGGGTCGGGTCGCCGCCGCCAACGCGACGGGCGAGAACACCGGCAGGCGCCTCGAAGACGAGCACGACAGAGCCGCCTGGTCGCGTCCGGAGGTCAGCTACCGGTCGTCCCACCCGCTCCAACGCGTTGTCGGAACACCGATTCTCCATGTTCTCGGTGAGCTGGCGGAGGGAGGGCCGAGAAGCAACACCAAGTGGTCGGTGCAGGTCGGCACCGATGTCCCCGCGG
>JBFJPA010000198.1:0-7975 GCA_041617355.1 Longimicrobiales bacterium | reverse complement strand
GCCTGGCCCCAGGCGCCGCGCAGCTTCAGCTCGTCCACGAAACCGACGTTGAAGTAGTCCTCCTCGGAGATCACGTAGGACAGCGAGGCCTTCGGGTAGACGACGAGCGAGAAGTCGCTGCCGAATGCCGAGTTGTCATCGACGCGGACGGCGGCCGTCGCGAACAGACGGTCCCGCCAGCCCACCTGCTCCTGCACGAAGAAGCCCAGCGACGTCTGCTCCGTGTAGCCCTGGCCGGCTGACCGCTGGGCAGCCGCGCTGATCAGGTTCAGGCTGTTGGCGATGAGACCGTTGCCGCTGACCGTATACGTCTCGAGGCGGCGCTTGTTCAGCTGCATGCCGGCCGAGAAGCCCGACGACCAGTTGTCCGACAGGTTCGTGCTGATCGTGCCCGCGTAGTCCACCGTGTAGATGTGGCTGAGCGGGAACTGGACGTCGATCGAGCCCGTCGCGTTCACCGTGCCGAACGGGGCCAGACCCGTCTGGTCGATCTGGTAGAACTCGTAGTTCTCACGGTCGTTGCGGTCGATGCCGACCGTCAGCTTGTTCTGGAACCACGAGTATGGATTGTAGTTCGCTGTCACGCCCATGGTCAGGCGCTCGAAGTTCTGCGTCCGGTTGTACTTGTTCGAGAACTCCGGGTGGAAGTTGCGGTACCCGGGCAGGTACTGGCCGACCGGTCCACCCGCCTGGCCACGGTATGCGTTGCGCAACACGCTGTTCGACGAGTTGTCCGACAGCGGGATCTGTGTCTCCGTCGTCGAATAGCCGACGTTGACGTTGAAGTTCAGCTTCTGCGAGGGCACGAAGCCGAAGTTCGCGCGGCCCGCCGTGCGCTTGGTGTGGTTGTTGTAGAACGTGCCCTGTTCCTCACCGCGCTCGCCCGACAGGAAGAAGTTGTAGCTCTCGCCACCGCCGCGAACGGAGACGTTCGAGTTCCACATGTCGCCCGTGCGGATCGGGTCCGGGTGGCAGGGCTGCTGCTTCTCGAACCGGCACGCGAAGCGGTCTGTGGGAAGGCCCATGTCCCGGAGCTGCTTGATGACGCCCGGCGAGCGCTGCTTCATGTCGAACGGGTTGTCGATCAGCAGGCGCTCCGACAGCGGCTGGCTCGGATCGAACACCGCGCAGCCCGGGTTGCCCGACGTGAACCGGTTGCCGGCCAGCGGGTGGCCGTCGGCGGCCGACGTGCACAGCCAGTAGTTCGTGATCTTGTCCTGCGCCCAATCCGTCTGGCCGACATCGAAGTTGGCTGCCCATTGCAGGCCTTCCGACGGACGGCCCTTCTTCGTGATGATCTGGATCACGCCCGCCGCCGCCTCGGCACCGTACAGCGTGGCGGCCGCCGGGCCCTTGATCAGCTCCATCGACTCGATGTCGTTGGGGTTGATCGTGTCCAGCAGATTGATGCCCTGGGCCGTGTTGCTGCCCGGGATCGACGACGACGTGCCCGACTGTACGCGCACGCCATCGATGTAGACGACCGGCTCGTTGCCGGCCTGCAGCGAGCCGGCGCCGCGCACGCGAATGCGCGAGCTGCCACCGACCACGCCCGAACTCGAGATCAGCGTCACGCCCGGCGTCCGGCCGTGCAGCAACTGTTGCACGTTCGTGATGGGAGCCGCGTCCGTGATCGCCTCCGCGTTCACGGTCGACACGCTGTTGCCCAGCGTCCGCTTCGTGGCCCGTCCGGCCGTGCCGGTGACCACGATCTCATCGAGGTTGATCGCCGACTGCGACAGCTCGAACGTCAGCGTCGCCGTCTGACCCTCCACGACCGTGGTCGTCTGTTCGGCCGAGCGGAAGCCGATCGACTCCACCCGCACGGCCGCTTCGCCGACCGGCACATTCGTGACGACGAAGGCGCCGCGCGCATCCGTCATCGTGCCGCGTTGTCCGCCCCGGATCGAGACCAGCACGCCCGCGAGCGGGCGTCCGGTTCCGGCCTCCGTGACCGTGCCCCGGATCGTGCCGGACGCTTGTGCGGCCGCACTGCCCGGGGTAACGAGCACTGAAAGGGCCAGCCCAAGTCCGGTGAGAAGCGCCAACACGCCTCTCGCACGGCTCCCGGTGTTTCTCTGCATACGGCTCCCCTCCTCGAGGATGTGGTTGTACGACGTAAGCCCACGTTTCAGCACGGTTTCCGTGCTCGTGACCTGGAAGATTCGACCCGGCAGAGGGTCGTCCATCGGTTGTGTCAGGCTGGAAAGCGAACGTCCGGCCCTGTGCGTGGGGGGCACACACAGCCCGTTCCGGATCTTCCCGGTGTCCGAATGCCAAACGGTGCTCTTGCGCTGAGGTAAACAACGCGCGGCCACGGGCGTTCGTGACAAATGGAACGAGGTTCTGACGCGCGACCCCGCAAGAGTGTTGGCCGGCGCCCGTGGCGGTGGCCAAGCCGGATACCGGGATACCGCGCCGCGGCCCATGGACGACCGGACGTTCGCGTCTCTACCTTCAGCGTGGACTCCGACGAAGGATCATTGCATGGCCGTCGTCCCCGCGCCGTTGCCTGCCCGCGCCCTGACCCTGACCGCCCTCGGCCTCGCCTTGTTCGCGGGTCCAGCTTCTGCCCAGACCGGCAGCGTGACCGGGCGGGTGGAAGATGCGACGCGAGGCACGCCGGTCGCGGATGCGCTGGTCGTGTTGGACGGGACGCGGTTCGCGGTGGCGACGGACGCGGAGGGCCGTTTCGCGTTTCCGGACGTTCCGGCCGGTCGCTACACGCTCCGCGTCCGACACATCGCCTATGGTGAGCGCGCGATCGTCCTGCCCATCGCGGCGGGTCCTACGCCACCCGTGCGGGTGCTGCTGAGCGATACGGCGATCACGCTCGACTCGATCGAAGTCCGCGCGTTATCGGCGGAGGAACGTCAGATCCGCGGCGCCGGGTATCGCCGTGGCGTCGTGTTACGCGATCAGATCGCCGAGGCTGAAACCACGAATATGACGCTCGGCGAGGTGTTGCGGTCGTACGTGCCAGGCGTGCGCGTTCGCTTCGCCAGCAACCTTGCCGGCGCGCCGATGTGCATCGAGCTGCGCTCGATTCGCGCGACGCAACAGAACGAGTGTCTGTCTCCGGCGGTTTATCTCGATGGTGTGCCGATCAACAACCCGAGCCTGCTGTTCAATACGCTCGCTCTGCGCATGATCGAGAGCATGGAGGTCGTGCCTGCGGCCGAGGCCGGGGCGCGCTTCGGCACGGGCGCGCTCTACGGCGCTCTCCTCATCGAAACGCGACGGCCCGGCGCCGCAACCGCTGAAGGCCGCGCCGTCCGGGTGCAAAGCGGGACCTGGGACTGGGAGGCCGAGGGCAGTGGCCATCCGTCGGCACGCGCCTTCCTTTACGGCTTCGTCGGAAGTGCCGCGGGCCTCGCACTCGGCCTGACCGCGGCGAACCAGTGCATCGGCACCCGCCAGCCTGCGAACGACCGGATCATCGCGAAGTGTGATACCGGACCCACGCTCGCCAGCGCGGGCGCGGCGCTCGTGTTGCCGGCCTTCGGAGGGGCGCTCGGATCAGGACTGGGCGGCAAGACGGGTGGGTCCAAAGGTAAGATCTGGCCGGCCGCGATCGGCGGCGCGATGGCACTGATGCCCGCCTATGGCCTCATCTTCTCCGGCCGGCGCATGGACTCCGAAGTGCTGCTGAGTGTGGGCGCGTCGCTGCTGGTGATCGGCGTGCCGGCCGTGGCGACGCTGGCGGACCACCAGTTCCGCACGGGTCGGTGAGTCAGTCCCCCACCGCGACTCCCGCCCGACTCCGCTCCCAACGACCTCGAGCAGACGCATCCTGCAACGCGCGCCACACGCGCGGTGGTGAAAATGGCAGGGCGTCCATGCGCACGCCGACGGCATCGAAGATCGCGTTCGCGATCGCGGGGATGGAGGGGTGCAGCGGACCTTCGCCCGCCTCTTTCGCGCCGTACGGCCCCTCCGGATCGAGCGACTCGACGATCAGTGATGCCAGCTCCGGCGTGTCCAGCGAAGTCGGAATCCGATAGTCCAGCAGAGAGGGCGCGTTGTGCAATCCGGCGCGACCGTGCTCCGCATCCTTGAAGATCTGCTCTTCCATGAGGGCCTCGGCGTAGCCCATGTAGGCCGATCCCTCCATCTGTCCTTCCACGAGCACGGGATTGAGCGCGCGGCCGCAGTCGTGGGCGACCCAGATGCGGTCGACGCGCACGAAGCCCGTCTCGACGTCCACTTCGACCTCCGCGACGTGGGCCGTGAAGGAGTACGCGGGCGATGCGCCGATCGTGCCGCCGCGATATTCGCCGTGCACATCCTTCGGCGTGTTGTAATGGCCGACGGCGGCGAGGGTACCGTGTTTGGCTTCCGCCAGATTGAACGCTTCGGAAATGGTGACGCGACGGGACGGGTCGCACACGTCGAAGGCCCAGCCACCGGCCAGACGCACGCGCGCCGCTTCGAGCTCCCACTCGGCCGCCACGGCGGCGACGACGGTGTCGCGCAGGCGGCGCGCGGCCATGAGACACGCGTTGCCGACCATGAACGTCTCACGTGACGAATAGGCGCCCAGGTCGACGGGCACGAGGTCCGTGTCCGTCGAATAGACGCGCACGTACGAGGGCGGCACGCCCAGCTCTTCGGCGGCGATGCTGGCCACGACGGTATTGGAGCCCTGCCCGATCTCCGACGCGCCGGTCAGCACGGTTACTCGACCGGACCGTTCCGCCTGGATCTGGATGGCGGCCTGCGGCATCTCGTTCGGGTAGATCGGATAGTTCGTGCCGGAGATGTAGCAGGATCCGGCGACACCCACGCCCCGGCCGTACGGCAGCCGCCGCCACTTCCGTCGCCAGTCGGACGCACCTTCGACGGCGTCCAGGCATTGCAGGAACCCGTTCGACGTGACGCGCAGCTCGTTGATCGTGCGCGTGTGCTCACCGATGAAGTTGCGGCGCCTCAGCTCGATCGGATCCAGGCTCAGGTGCTCGGAGAGTTTGTCCAGCTGGACCTCGAAACCGAAGCGCGGTTGCACCGAGCCGTGGCCACGCTTGGGCCCACACGGCGGCTTGTTCGTGTACACGCGCGTCGAGTCGAAGCGGTAACTACCGAACGCGTACGGCGCCGTCAGCAACTGGCCGCTGTAATACGTCGTGACCAATCCGAACGACGCGTACGCGCCGCCGTCGATCAGGATCTTGCCATCCACCGCGCGGATGCGGCCGTCCCGCGTGGCGCCGAGGCGGTAGCGCATCTTCATCGGGTGCCGGCCCCGGTGCGCGTAGAACACTTCTTCCCGCGTGTACAGGATCTTCACCGGCCGACCCGTCTTCATGGCGAGCTTCGCGACACAGAACTCCAGGTCGAACGGCTCCGACTTGCCGCCGAACGCGCCACCCACGGCGGGCTGCACCACGCGGACCTTCGCGACATCGACATCGAGCACGCGCGCCAGCTCGCGCTGCAGGTAGTGCGGCACCTGTGTCGCCGACCAGACTGTCAGCTTGCCCAGCGCGTCGCAGTGTCCGATCGCGCAATGCGGCTCGATCGGCGTGTGCGTCGTCCCCTCGAAGTAATAGTCGCCCTCGATGACCACGTCGCTCGCCGCCACTTCGTCATCGACGGCTCCGAACTCCAGCTTGACGTGCTTCGTGATGTTGCCGTTGCGGCCCGGCTTCGCCGCTTCATGGATCTGCGGCGAGTCCTTCGCCAGTGCCGCCTCCGGCTCTAGGATCGCGGGCAGCACCTCGTACTCCACGCGAATCCGGTCCAGCGCACGGAGCGCCGTCTCTTCATCGACTGCCGCGACCGCCGCGACCGCATCGCCGATGAAACGAACGCGATCCACGCAAAGGGCCGTCTCGTCGCGCGTCCATGGGATGATGCAGTACGGCGTCGGCATGTCGCGCCCCGTGACGACGCCATGCACGCCGGGGAGCGATTCCGCTTCCGTCACGTCGACGGAGAGGATACGCGCGTGCGCATGAGGCGAGCGCAGGATCTTGCCGTGCAACATGCCCGGCAGCGCGATGTCATCGGCGTAGACGGCGGCGCCCGTGACGCGGCCCACGCCATCGACTTTGCGGAGCCGCTCGCCGATGATGGCGAACTGCTTGTCCAGCAACGCACGCAGCTCGTCTTCGCTCAGCGCCGTTGCCGCTTGCCGCTCCCGCAGCTCTTCCGGTCTCATCCGTCGATCTCCGCCGAGGGCGATTCCCTTCCAGGACCGGCGGCCTCTCTCCCCCGCCCCATCGCCGCAGCCGTTTGCCCTCGGGCCTTCGACGCCTCTTCGATGGCATCGAGAATCTTGGTGTAGCCGGTGCAGCGGCAGAGGTTGCCCGATAGCGCTTCCTTGATCCCCTCGCGGCTGGGTGTCGCGTCGCGATCGAGCAGCGCATAGGCGGACATCAGGATGCCCGGCGTGCAGAAGCCGCATTGCGCCGCGCCGTACCGTTCGAACGCCTCCTGCAGCGGGTGCAGGGCGCCCGGACGCGCCAGACCTTCGACCGTCAGGACCGCGCGGCCCTCGGCTTCGAGCGCCGGCGTGATGCACGACAGCACCGGCTCACCGTCCACCAGGACCGTGCACGCGCCGCAATCCCCTTTGTCGCAGCCTTGCTTCGAACCCGTCAAACCGAAGCCGTAGCGAAGCGCCTCCAGGAGCGTCCAGTGCTGTGGCACGCCCGTGGAACGCCGGTCTCCGTTCACGGTCAGCTCGAGAATGGCCTGCATCGCATTTCCCCTTCGAATGCTACCGGACGTTATTTGCGGACATGCTTCGGTGCAATGCAGGCGGGAATCGCGGAGGCCGTTGGCGGTGGCCCGATTGAACACAACCGCGAATACTTTGTCGCCCCACCTTGCCCGTCGCTCCCCGCCGGCCCTACCGTCCCTTTGATGTCTGGCGCAGCGATTCCGACCCGACCCGTCTCCCGACCGATCCTCGCCGCTCCGACCGCGTCGGCGCACCATGCGTGCCGGGCCTGATCTGGCGCACGGCATCGTGCTGGCCGCCGGCCGATCGGTACGGATGGGCCATGCGAAGCCGCTGCTCTCCGTGGGCGCGGAGACGCTTCTGGAGCGCGCCGTGCGCGTGTTGCGCGAAGGAGGCTGTGCTCGCGTGTCGGTCGTCGTGAACGAACGGGCGGACGCGACGGTGGCCGCGGCGCGCGCCGTTGCCGATGTCGTCGTCGTGCCGGACCGGCCGGACGCCGAGCCGATCGACTCGCTGCGAGCGGCGTTGCGCGTACTGCCGGCCGACGTACGTGCGGCCGTCGTTCTGCCCGTCGACTGCGTCGGGGTTGGCGCGGCCACCGTCCGACAGCTTCTGGACCGCTTCAAGTTGGGCGGGAGCGCGGCCGTGGTGCCTGTCTACGCGGGCACGCGGGGGCACCTGGAACTCGACCACTTCGGCATTGCCGCCCTCGACGAGGTCGAGGCTGACGATCTCGCGCCGGTGCACCATGCGCAGGATCGTGCCGGCGATCATCATCCGCGGCGAGAGCGGGATGTCGATGCGCACGGCCTGCATCAGATTGCGGAACTCGGGTTGGTGGTACAGGGAAACGACGGCCTTGGCGCCCGCCTCGCGCGCCAGCAGCGAGGAGAGCAGGTTGGCCTCGTCCTGTTGCGTGGCCGCCACGAAATAGTCGGCTTCCTGCACACCCGCCTCGCGCAGCACCTCCGGATCGGTGGCGTCGCCGCGCAAAACGAGCGCCTCGGGCACCTTGGCCGCGAGGTCGAACGCACGCTCGACGCCGCGCTGGATCACGGTGACCGAGACTTTTTCGGCTCATATAACACAGCCCGCTATATCGCTGCCGGCAACTACGCGATACCCTCTCACAATAATGAGTATTACCGCTTTACCGCCCAAAGCGGTGTAGCCATCTCTGTTTCGCTGACGCCGCATGTCAGCGTAGGCCGGATGCATTTATATCTTTACGATAAGAATAAAAACGTGCTTGACCAAGCCAACTTTATTCAAAACGGCAGCACGGACACG
>JBFJPA010000197.1:0-8015 GCA_041617355.1 Longimicrobiales bacterium | reverse complement strand
CCCGCTCCGAGGCGCTCGCCACACGCTTCGCCGCGCAGTGGTTCCGGCTCCAGGATCTCGAGAAGATCCACCCGGACGGGCTCCACTACCCGTACTGGGACCACACGCTCTCGGAGGCCATGCGCCGCGAGACCGAGCGGCTCTTCGACCATCTCGTGCGCGAGGACCGGAGCCTGCTCGAGCTCCTGACCGCCGACTACACCTTCGTGAACGAGCGGCTCGCGCGGCATTACGGGCTGCCGGGCGTCTCGGGAACGCACTTCCGCCGGGTCGAGCTGCCCGACGAGAACCGCCGCGGCCTCCTGGGGCACGGGAGCATCCTGACGCTCACCTCGCACGCCGACCGCACCTCGCCCGTGCTGCGGGGGAAGTGGGTGATGGAGGTGCTTCTCGGGAGCCCGCCGCCCCCGCCTCCCGATGACGTGCCGGTGCTCGAGGCGACCGACGGCGTGGCCGACGGACGCGAGCTCACGGTGCGCGAGCGGCTCGAGGAGCACCGCTCGAACCCGGCCTGCCGGTCCTGTCACCGGGTCATGGATCCGCTCGGGCTGGCTCTCGAGAACTTCGATGTGACCGGGGCGTGGCGGATCAAGGATGCCGGCATGCCGATCGACCCGTCGGGCGAGCTGTACGACGGCACGCCGCTCGAGGGGCCGGCCGATCTGCGGCACGCGCTGTTGCGCCGGCCCGAGGCGTTCGTGCGGACGTTCCTCGAAAACCTCATGGCTTACGCGCTGGGCCGGCGGGTCGAGTACTACGACATGCCGACGGTCCGCGCGATCGCGCGCGAGGCGGCGGCCCGGGACCACCGGATGTCGTCTTTCATCCTCGGGGTCGTGAACAGTCCGGCGTTCCGGATGAGCCAGGCCGAGCCGGTCGTCGAGCAGGGCGAGGGCGGCGGCTAGAACGATCGAGGGCGGTGGCCGTACCGCCAATGATGGCGAGAACCCACAGGAGGTAGGGAGCATGGAGATCCTCACCGGCAAGCACATTTCCCGCCGCACGGCCCTGAGAGGGCTCGGGGCGACGGTGGCGCTGCCGTTTCTGGACGCGATGCTCCCCGCCGGCCGTCTCTGGGCCGGGGCCGGGGTGGCCGTCCCCACCGACCGTACGCGGCTCGTCGCGATCGAGATGGTGCACGGCGCGGCCGGCTGCAACGAGCTGGGCGCGAAGTTGAATCTGTGGTCGCCGGCGGCGACGGGCCGGGAGTTCGACCTCGGCTCGACCGCGCTCAGCCCGCTCGAGGGGTTCCGCGATTACCTGACCATCGTCAGCAACACCGATGTGCGCATGGCCGAGGCGTTCGAGCCGGCCGAGATCGGCGGCGACCACTTCCGCTCGAGCGCCGTGTTCCTGACGCAGTCGCACCCGAAGCAGACCGAAGGCTCCGACGTCCACGTCGGCACGTCGATGGACCAGCTCTATGCGCAGCGGTTCGGCCAGGACACGCCGATTCCGTCGATGCAGCTGTGCATCGAGAACATCGACCAGGCCGGCGGCTGTGCGTACGGCTACACCTGCATCTACACGGACACCATCAGCTGGGCCTCGCCGACGGAGCCGCTACCGGTGATCCGCGACCCCCGGGTCGCCTTCGACATGCTGTTCGGCGCGGGCGGCACGGCCGCCGAGCGTACGGCACGCCGTCGCACGAACCGCAGCATCCTGGACTGGATCACGGGCCGCGTCGCCGAGCTGAACCGTGAGCTGGGACCGACCGACCGGCAGCGCCTCGAGCGGTACCTCGAGAACATCCGCGAGATCGAGCGTCGCATCGCACGCATCGAGATGCGCAATTCGAGCGGCGAGGTGCGCGAGCTGCCGGAAGCGCCGGCCGGCGTTCCGGACTCGTTCGAAGAGCACGTCAAGCTGATGTTCGACCTTCAGGCACTGGCCTTCGAGTCGGACATGACGCGCGTCTTCTCGTTCAAGATGGGCCGTGACTCGTCCGCCCGAATCTATCCTGACAGCGGCACGGACAAGCCGTTCCACCCGGCATCGCACCACGGCGGCCGCGAGGAGGGCGTGAAGGACTTCTTCCTGATCAACAAATACCACGTCTCCATGCTGCCGTACTTCCTCGAGCGGCTGAAGAACACGATGGACGGGGATGCCAGCCTGCTCGACAAGACGATGATCGTCTACGGCTCGCCCATGGCGGACGGGAATCTGCACAACCACCGGCGCTGCCCGCTGTTCCTCGTCGGCAAGGCGAACGGCCAGCTCACAGGCGGGCTGCACCTGAAGGCGGCGGACGGCACGCCCATGGCGAACGTGATGCTGAGCCTCATGCACAAGCTCGGGCTCGACGATGCGAGCTTCGGCGACAGCACGGGCGAGTTCCCGCTCACGGTCGCTGCGCAATGAGCCGGATCGTGCGACGCCTCGCGCGCGCGTCCGCGGCACTCGTCTTCCTCGCCGTCACCGTGGCGGCGGTGCGGCCGCCGGCGCCGGTCGCCGATGCCGCGATGCGCGGCGACATCGAACGGGTTCGCGCGCTGCTGCAACAGGGCGCCGACGTGAATGCGGCCCAGGGCGATGGCATGACGGCGCTGCACTGGGCCGGGCTCAACGGGAACGTCGCACTCGCCGACCTGTTGGTCCGCGCGGGCGCGAGCACGAGCGCCGTCACACGGAACGGCGCGTACACGGCCCTGCACCTGGCCAGCCGCAGCGGACACGCCGACGTCGTCGAAGCCTTGCTGAAGGCCGGCAGCGATCCGGCGCCGAAGACGACGACGGGCGCCGTCACGCCGCTGCATTTCGCGGCGGCCGCGGGCAGCGTCGAGTCCGTCGCCGCCCTGCTCGACCACGGCGCCGACGTCGATGTTCGCGAGTCCGTGCGCGGACAGACACCACTCATGTTCGCGGTCGCCGCCGGCCGCATCGATGCGGTCCGGTTGCTGCTCCGGCGGGGCGCGGATGTCGCCGTGGTCTCGAACACCGTGGACCTGCCCGCGGAGGAGGCGCTCGACCGCGAGGCCGAGAAGCGCCGCAACGAGCTGCTGGCGTCGTTCCGCGCCGCCGACGCCAGAGCTACCTCGGAGTGGCGCCCGTCGCCGAGCCAGGTGCAGGCCGCCGTCCGGACGGCACAGGAGGTCCAGCGCGCCGGTGTCGAAGTGAAGGTCGAAGAGCAGGCCGAGTCGTTCCTCGGCGCCGACGAAGTGCCCAACTTCTCGGGCCTGGTCGGCACCATGGGCGGCCTGTCCGCGCTCCTCTATGCCGTGCGTGAAGGCCACACCGACATCGTGCTCGCACTGCTCGAAGCGGGTGCGGACATCAACGGCGTCAGTGCCGGCGACCAGACCAGTCCGCTCCTCATGGCCGTCATCAACGGCCACTTCGACCTCGCACTTACACTGCTCGGCCGCGGCGGCGACCCCAACCTGGCCAACAGCTCCGGCGCCACGCCGCTCTTCACGGCGATCAATACGCAGTGGGCGCCGCGCTCGCGCTATCCGCAGCAGCACGCGCACATGCTGCAGAAGACGACGTACCTCGACCTCATGAAAGCGTTGCTCGATGCGGGCGCCGATCCCAATGCCCGCCTGACCAAACACCTCTGGTTCATGTCGTTCACCTTCGACCTGCTCGGTGTGGACACGCGCGGCGCGACGCCGTTCTGGCGTGCGGCCTATGCGACGGACGTGAACGCCATGAAGCTGCTGGTCGCAAACGGCGCCGACCCGAACATCCCGACGCTGAAGCCGCCGCCACGACGCTCCCGCCGTCCGTCTGGCCCGCCGCGCGAGGATCCGTCCGGTTTGCCGCCCGTCCCCGAGGACGGGCCCGGCGTCTGGCCGATCCACGCGGCATCGGGCGTCGGCTACGGCGAGGGGTACGCGGGCAACGCGCACCGCCACGTGCCCGGCGGCTGGCTGCCCGCCGTGAAGTACCTCGTCGAAGAAATGGGCGCCGACGTGAACGCGCGCGACCACAACGGCTACAACCCGGTGCACCACGCCGCCGCGCGCGGCGACAACGAGCTGATCCTGTACCTGGTCGAGAAAGGCGCGGACGTGACCGCCGTCAGCCGCCGCGGCCAGACGACGGCCGACATGGCGAACGGGCCCGTTCAACGCATCTCGCCGTTCCCGGAAACCGTCGCCCTGCTCGAAAAGCTCGGCTCGAAGAACAACAACCGTTGCTTGTCCTGCTGACACAGGACAGGCAACGGGACCCGTAAACGTGCCCATACCTGCGCCCGCAACCCGTTCGGTTCACGAAGGAGCCAACCCATGAAGCGCACCCTCGCGTTGTTGCTGCTCGTCGGCAGCGCGCTCCCGGTCCAGGCGCAGCGCACGCTCACGGCCGAACAGCGGGCGGAGCAGGAGCGGCAACTACAGGAGGAGCTGAAGGCGCCGCGGCCGATCGACGCGGTCGAGTCGGTCTGGATCGATGAGCTGACCTGGATGGAGGTGCGTGACGCGCTGGCCGCCGGCAAGACGACGGCGATCATCGCGACGGGCGGCATCGAGCAGAACGGGCCCTACCTCGTGACGGGCAAGCACAACGTCGTGTTGCGCGGTATGTGCGACGCAATCGCGCGCAAGCTCGGCAACGCGCTCTGTGCGCCGGTCCTCGGCCTCGTGCCGGAAGGTGACATCGAGCGCAAGACCGGCCACATGCGGTATCCCGGCACGATCAGCGTGCGCGAGGAGACGTATCGGATGATGCTCGACGACGTCGCCAGCAGCCTCGCGGCGCACGGCTTCACCGACATCATCCTGATCGGCGACAGTGGCGGCAATCAGGGCGGCCTCGAGGCGACGGCGCAGGCCCTCAACGCCCGGTGGTCGAACGCGCGGGCGTACTTCATTCCCGAGTTCTATCAGTACGCCGATGTCGAGCGGTACATGGAGGAGGATCTGGGCTTCAAACAGCCCATCGACGAGGGCCTGCACGACAACCTCTACATCACGTCGCTCATGATGGTGACGGACCCGACCTCGGTCCGTTACGAGCAGCGAGTCAAGGCGGGCAAGGCCACCATCAATGGTGCGTCGATCGCGCCGAAAGAGCGGACCATCGAGCTGGGCCGCAAGCTCGTGGATTACCGGGCCGAGCAGACCGTGAAGGCGATCCGCTCGGCCATGGCGAAGCGCTGACGGGTCAGCCCGGCGCTTCGGGGGCCACGCCGGCGGAGGGCCGCCGCCCGCGTCGGACGCGCGACCAGAGGAAACCCACTGCGTAGGACAGCAAGGCGGCGCCCAACCCCGTGACAATGGCCTCGGCCGCGACCGGCCCGAATTGGCCCGGGTGCACGAAGAAGTCGACGACGGTGGTCGCGATGCCGAGGATGATCGAAACCAGCCAGCGCGTGTTGGTGCGGGCGAGGTAGAGCGCGACCGATGCGATCGTGCCGGCGATCACACCCGTCCGCGATGCGATCAGCCAGTGCCCCAGCCCGAGCGCGAACAGATTCCCCTGCACCATCGTGATCAGACAGGCCACGCCGGACTCGGTGATATTCTCGAGAAGGGGCGCGATGCGTCGCTTCATGGGAGTCTCGCCTACAACGACTCGAACACGGTGATCATGCGCCGGCGAGTCGGCTCATCGGGAAGCCGGCCCAGGCCCGCACCCATGTTGTCGCGCAGGTGATTCGGGTTGCTCGTCGCCGGAATCACACACGTCACGGCAGGGTGGGACACGACGAACTTCAGGAAGAACTGAGCCCAGCTGCTGCAATCGAACTCGGCGGCCCAGTCGGGCAGTGGCCGACCGCGCACGCGTGAAAACAGGTTGCCCGTCGTGAACGGACGGTTGGCCAGAATCGCGATGTTGCGCTCGCGCGCGAGGGGCAGCAGGCGCTGCTCGGGAATTCGGTCGCCAATGGAGTAATCGAGCTGGACGAAGTCGAGCGTGTACTCGCGCATGGCCGCCTCGACATCCGCGTACTGCGGATCGCGCGATGTCGTGATGCCGAGGTAACGGATGCGGCCCGCTGCCTTCCACTCCTGGAGCGCGTCCATGTGGTCGCGCAGATAGGCCGCCGTCAGCTCGCGGATGCTGCCGCCCAGGTTCCAGACCTGGATGAGGTCGAGGGAGTCGCGGCCGTACGTGCGCAGCGACTGCTCCATCTGCTGGACGGCGGCCGCCCTGCCGGCCGCGCCGACGTTCACCTTCGTCGCGACGAAGACGTCCCGGGCCAGACCGAACTCGCGCAGTGTCTCGCCGAGGAACAACTCGGAGCGCTGGTAGGTCGGCGAGGTGTCGATCACGGTGCCGCCAAGCTCATGAAAGAGCCGGACGACCTCCTGCGCCTCGCGGTACGATGCGTCGCCCGGCGCCAGGTTGAACGTCTGTGCCGAGCCCAGCCCGATCACGGGGAGGCGCTCACCCGTCGACGGAATCGGCTTCGTGATTCGATCCTGTCGCGGCTCGGCAAGGACGAGTCGGTGGTCGAGCAGCAGGCCGGTCCCAATGCCGGCCGCGAGCTTGAGCAGGTCGCGGCGAGTCGTCACGGCAGCACTCCCATCCCGGGGCGTAGCGACGTGGGCCTCCGCAAGCTAGGCACGACGTGACCGCCTGAGCAACGAGCCGCTTGCCATTCAACCGCCGGCCGGCTATCCAACCTGACCTCATGACTGCCTACGTCCGTCGCCGCCTCGCGCAGATGGTGCCGCTCCTGTTCGGCATCACGATCGTCCTGTTCGCGGTGATCCAGGCGGCGCCCGGCGGACCGGAGGGCGCGCTGCTCGAGTCCGGCCGCTTCATCGACCCGTCCGTCATCGAGAGCTACCGCCGTCAGCTCGGTCTGGACCAGCCGCTGCCCGTGCAGTACCTGCGCTGGCTCGGCGCCGCCGTGCGCGGCGATCTCGGCGTCAGCTTCACGACGGCGAGGCCGGTCGCCGAGATGATCGTGGAGCGGCTGCCGGCAACCCTCGAGTTGATGGCGACGGCGTTTCTGCTCGCCACGATCTTCGCCTTCGCACTCGGCGTGGTCAGCGCCGTGCGCCAGTACAGCCTGGTGGACTACCTGGCCACGGGAGCCTCGTTTGCCGGCATCGCGATGCCGGTCTTCTGGTTCGCGCTGCTGCTTCAGCTCATCTTCGCCGTTCGTTTGGGCTGGCTGCCCGTGTCCGGCACGGAGACCGTCGGCGATACGTCACTCCGCGACCATCTGCTTCATCTGGTCCTGCCGGCCACGGTCCTGTCCGTGCGCTACATCGCCGGCTGGTCTCGTTACCTGCGCTCCAGCCTGCTCACGGCGCTGCGCTCCGATTATGTGCGGACCGCGCGCGCCAAGGGGCTGCCGGAACGGTCGGTCGTCGGGCACGCGCTTCGCAACGCTCTGCTCCCCGTCGTCTCCGTCATGGCCCTGAACCTCGCCGATCTGTTCTCGGGCGCGATCATCACGGAGACGATCTTCGCCTGGCCGGGCATCGGCCGGATGTTCGTGCAGGCGATGTTCGCGCGGGATTACCCGCTGTTGATGGGTATCCTGCTGCTCGGCTCGTTCATGGTCATCCTCTTCAACCTGGTTGCCGACATCCTGTACGGCATCCTGGACCCGCGGATCCGCTATGAGTGAGCCGCGGCCGGCCGGGACGGAGATGGCCAGGACGACGCCGCACGTATGGCGGCACCTGCGAAGACACCGGCCCGCGCTGGCTTCGCTCGTCATCGTCACGCTGATTGCGATGGTCTGCGCGCTCGCGCCCGTCATCGCGCCGTACGGCTTCGACACGATCGACCTCGCCAACATCCGCCAGCCGCCATCCGCCCGCCACTGGATGGGCACGGACGATCTGGGTCGCGACCTGTTCACGCGTGTGCTTTACGGTGGCAGGATCTCCATTCTGATCGGCGTGCTGGCCGCCCTGATCGCGACCGGGCTCGGCTCGGCCGTCGGTGCCCTCGCCGGCTTCTATGGCGGCCGCGTCGACAGCATCTTGATGCGCACGACTGACGTCGTCTACGCGATCCCGACGCTGCCATTGCTCATTGTGCTCACCTCGTATACCGGTGGCGCGCTCGCACCGATGGCAGCAATCATCGGCGTGTTGAGT
>JBFJPA010000196.1:0-8043 GCA_041617355.1 Longimicrobiales bacterium | reverse complement strand
TGATCGCCGCTGCGCCGTTCCAGGACGATGTCAAAGTGACCGCGTCGCTCTCCAATGCGAGCGTAGTGACCGGCGCGACCGTCACTCTCGAAGTGCGCATCGAGACGCCCGGCGTCCGGCCAGTCCGGGTCAACCTGCCCCCACTGCCACCGGGCCTGAACGTCGTCGGAACCCAGGACTTCACGCACGACCAGATCGCGGTGCCGGGTGGCCGGCTCCGCATCGTGCAACGCAACTTCGTATTGTCGGCGGATCGGCCGGGTACGTACGTGCTGCCGAGCGTGCCGGTCGAGGTGGACCGCACGACCTATCGCACGGCGCCGCTGGAATTGCACGTCCTGCCCGGCGGACTCACGCGCCCGACCGCGCCGATCGGCGATGACGAGATCCGTCTGTTCGCGTCGATGGACCGCGACACCGTCTACGTCGGCGAACAGGCCGTGCTCCAGGTCGAGGCACTCTTCCCACGCGACGTTCGGCAACGCCAGACGAGGCCGGCGACCTTCGAGACGCCGAACCCCTCGGGCTTCTGGATCAGCGAGCTGCCCGGCGGCCTGACCGGCGGTGTGCGCCTCTACCGCGGCGACGTCTTCGAGACGCAGCGTTACCGGCGGGTGTACGTGCCGCTCGAGCCGGGCCGATACACGCTCGACCCCGTGCGGCTCCGCTACGAGCTGCGACGCGGTCACCTGTATGCGGCCGAAAGCCGAGAACTCGTATCGGACTCGCTCCGCATCGTCGTGCTGCCGCTCCCGGACCGCGGACGTCCCGGCGCTTTCACCGGCGCCGTCGGCCGCTACGAGGCACGCGCCTGGTTGCAGCCATCCGCCGTCGCGGCCGGCGATGCCGTGACGCTGAGCGTGGAGGTCACGGGTACCGGCAACGTGAAGACGCTGCCGCCGCCGCGACTGCCGCAACTCGATGGCGTCGAGATCTTCCCGCCGTCGGAAGCAGCGGATGTGACGGTGCGAAACGACCGTCTGGGCGGAACGAAACGCTTCACCTGGGTGCTGGTGCCGGGGCAGGAAGGCGAGATCGACCTGGGCGCGATCGAGTACGCGTTCTTCGATCCAGAGACCGGCCGCTACGGCGTGTCGCGCGCGGACCCGCTGCGGCTCAGCGTCGAGTCGCCCGCGAGCGACGCGTCGGCCGCTGCCGATACGGCGTTGTCACCGATTCGACCTTCGGCGGATGCGTGGAGCGCCGGGTTCGTCTGGTCGCGCGCGTACGCCGCGGTACAGGTGGTCCCTCTGCTGGCATTGCTCATTGCCGTTGTCGTGCGACGCCGCCGACACGCACCGGCTACGGCACGGCGAGAGGTGCGCGCGCGCTGGGAAGCCGCGCTGACGCAGCTCGGCCACGACGGGCCTGAAAACGGACGTGCGTTCCTCGACCACGTGGCGGCGGCGGTACGCGCCGCTCTCGCGGACATCGCGCTCAGCCCGTCGTTGCGGGCAACGCCCGCCGACGCGGCCCGGGCGCAACTCGAAGCGGCCGGCGTCTCCGCCTACGCGGCCACGGCGTGCGCGGCATTGCTGCGGCGGATCGACCACGCTCGTTTCGGCGGCTCGCCGCTGAGGGGGTCCGAACGGAACGCCATCCTCGCGGAAGCGCGTGCGGTGTTGACGCGCATCGACGACGAGCTGAGTGCGCGGCCGCGATCCGGCGCCACGCCCCTCGCCTTCGCCCTTTTGTTCGTCCTCGCCCAGGGGGGCACGGCCCAGGCAGCGGACCCGTTCCGCAGCGGCGTCGCGGCGTACCTGCGCGATGACGCGATGACCGCGGTGGCAGCCTTCGAGGCACACCTGGAGCGTGCGCCGGATGACGCGCGCGCCTGGTACAACCTCGGCAACGCACTCCGAGGCGCGGGAGACACCGGCCGCGCGATCTGGGCGTGGCGCCGCGCGCTGGAACTGGAGCCGCGAGACGGGCACGCGCGCCGCAACCTGCGAATCGCGGGCGGTGACGCCGTGCTCGTCGGCGGTCCGCCGCGCTGGTCGCTGTCGGCGAGCGAGACACTGGTGGCCCTGAGTATCCTGTGGTGGATCGGGGCGGCCGCTCTCGCGTGGCTGCTGCTGCGGCCGAGTCCCTTGGCCCGCCGTACGACCCTCGGCGTCGGCGCGCTTGCCCTGCTCGTTGTGCTGGCCGGCGGCCAGGCGTGGGTCCGGGCGCCGTCCGCCATCGCGCTGGCACCGCGGACCGCGTTGCTGGCCGGGCCCGCGGCGCGATCGGACACCGTTGCGGTCGTGCCGGCAGGAACGCCTGCCCGCGTGATCGACCGCGAAGGCGAGTGGCTCCGGCTGCGTACCTCGGATCAGGCCGAAGGCTGGAGCAGCGCCGCGCGCTTTGCGCCCATTCCGATGCGGCGCTGAACGCTTGACCCTCGGCTCCGCACTGGGCAAAATGGGCCCACCCTCAACCGGCGGCGGAGCCTCCATGCGAACCTATCCGAATCTCACCGTCGTCGAGCACCCGCTCATCCGTCACAAGCTCGCGATTCTGCGCGATCAGCGAACGACGAAGAAGACGTTCCGCGAACTGGTCGACGAAATCACGCTGCTGCTCGGCTACGAAGTCACGCGCGACCTCCCGCTCGAACCGATCGAGGTCGATACGCCGCTGGAGCGAACGCGCGAGTTCATGGTGAGCGGCAAGAAGCTGACGATCGTGCCGATTCTGCGAGCCGGACTCGGCATGGTCGAGGGAATGCTGCAGCTGATGCCGTCCGCACGGGTGGGCCACATTGGCATGTACCGCGACCACGACACGCTCGAGCCCGTCGACTATTACTTCAAGATCCCGCCCGACCCCGAGGCACGCGATTTCATTCTTCTCGATCCGATGCTGGCCACGGGCGGCTCGCTGGTTTCTGCCGTGACGACGTTGAAAGGCCGGGGCGCAGCGCGTGTCCGCGTGCTCTGCCTCGTCGCTGCGCCGGAGGGCGTGGAGCGCATGCTGCGCGTGCACCCGGACGTGCGCGTCTTCACGGCGGCGCTGGACCGTGAGTTGAACGAGCAAGGATACATCCTGCCGGGCCTGGGCGACGCGGGAGACCGGCTGTTCGGGACCCGCTGAGCCGACTAGATTCGCGGCGTCGGGCCCGTAGCTCAGGTGGTCAGAGCAGGGGACTCATAATCCCACGGTCGCAGGTTCGAGTCCTGCCGGGCCCATCCCTGCCACGCCTCGCGTCTGGTCCGCCGGCGGGCCGGCTCATACGGAGCCCATCATGGCCACGACCCTGAACGCCGTTCCCAACCACATCGGCGGCGCCTGGCAGCCCTCTACGGGGACGGAGACCCTGCCGGTCCTCGATCCGGCCACGGGCGAAATGCTCGGCCGGACGCCGCTGTCCACGGCAGCCGATGTCGGACGCGCCGTCGAGGCGGCCGAGCGAGCATTCCCGGCGTGGCGCGCCACGCCACCCGTGGACCGCGCGCGCGTCCTGTTCCGACTCAAGCACCTGCTCGAGGCCCGGCACGAGGATCTCGCGCGCAGCTTGACACGCGAGCACGGCAAGACGCTGGCGGACAGCCGCGGCGAGATCCAGCGCGGCATCGAAAACGTCGAGCATGCCTGCGGCATCCCCAGCCTGCTCATGGGCAGCACGCTCGAAGATGTCGCGCGCGGCATCGACTGCGAGACGTTCCGTCAGCCGCTCGGCGTCTTCGGCATCATCACGCCGTACAACTTCCCGGTCATGATCCCGCTCTGGTTCTGGCCGTACGCGGTCGCGACGGGCAACACCGTCGTCCTCAAGCCGAGCGAACAGGATCCGCTCACACACCAGATGATCGTGGATCTCGCGGCGGAAGCGGGCCTGCCGGCGGGCGTGCTCAACGTCGTGCACGGCGGGCGCGAGGTCGTCGAAGCGATCCTGAAACATCCCGTTGTCCGCGGCGTGTCGTTCGTCGGCTCCAGCGACATCGCGCGCACGGTCTACACGCAGGCGGCCGCTCACGGCAAGCGCGTCCAAGCGCTCGGTGGCGCGAAGAACCACATGATCGTGCTACCCGATGCCGACCTCGATGCCACAGCCGACGCCGTGACCTCCTCCATCTTCGGTGCGACCGGACAGCGCTGCCTCGCCGGCAGCGTCGTCATCGGCGTCGGGGACGCCTACACGCCGATGCGCGAGCGCCTGTTGCAACGCGCGTCCGACCTGCGTGTCGGCTACGGTCTCGAACCGGACGTCGACATGGGTCCGGTCATCTCGCGCCGCCACCGCGACCGCGTGAGCCGATTCATCGCCGAAGGCGAAGCCGACGGCGCCGCGCTGCTGCTGGATGGTCGCGGCTGCGCCGTCGACGCGTACCCGGAGGGTCATTGGATCGGACCGACGGTTTTCGAAGGCGTGTCCGCGGACATGTCCGTCGGCAGCGAAGAGATCTTCGGGCCGGTCGCCGGCCTGAGTCGCGCCGACTCCGTCGAGGCGGCCATCACCCAGGTGCACCGGAGCCGCTACGGCAACGCGGTCTCGATCTTCACGCGCAGCGGCGAGGCCGCGCGCACGTTCCGCTGGCACGCGGGCATCAGCATGATCGGCATCAACATTGGCGTGGTGGCGCCCATGGCGTTTTTCCCGTTCGGCGGCTCACGCGGATCGTTCTACGGCGACTTGAAGGCACAGGGCAGGGACGCGATCGCATTCTACACGGATAGCCGTGTAGTCATTTCACGTTGGTGAGGGGCGATGAGCACGTTGACCACGCAGACCACGAGCGAGTCCGCAGCCGTCCGGGCGGGTTACGCGGCGCACCTGTTCCCGTGCGCGACACCGTACTACCAGGAGCCGTTGGTTCTCGCGCGCGGCGAAGGGGTCTGGGTCAGCGACGCCGATGGGCGCGAGTTCCTCGACCTGTTCAGCGGCATCCTGACCACGTCGCTGGGGCACTGCCATCCGGAGGTCGTGGAGCGGGTCCGCGAGCAGGCCGGCATGCTGGGCCACGTCTCGACGCTGTATCTGAACGAGACCTACGTCGAAGCGGCGCGACGGCTGGCGTCGATCGCGCCCGGTCGACTCGACCACACCTTCTTCACGAACAGCGGCACGGAAGCGATCGAGACGGCGATCATGCTCGCCTGCCAGTACACCGGCCGCTCGGAGATCATCGCGCTACGACACGGCTACTCGGGACGCAGCGTGCTCGCGACGAACCTGACCGCGCACGCTCCGTGGCGCCCGTTGCCGACATCCGTGCCGGGGATCAAGCACATCGTTTCACCCTACCCGTACCGTTGTCCGTTCGGCTCGCCGTGTGATGAGCGTTGCCTCGACGCGTTCGCGCGCGACCTCGAAGAAGTCATCGCGACGACGACGAGCGGCAAGCCAGCGGCGCTGTTGGCCGAGACGATTCAGGGCGTCGGCGGCTACATCGTTCCTCCACCGGGATATTTCCAGCGCATCAGCGAGATCATCCGCGCGGCGGGCGGGCTGTTCATCAGTGACGAGGTACAGACCGGCTTCGGCCGCACCGGAGACCGCTGGTTCGGGATCGAGCACTGGGATGTCGAGCCCGACATCATGGTGATGGCGAAGGGCATTGCAGGCGGACTGCCCGTGGGCGCGACCATGACGCGTACGGAGATCGCGCAGGCCTGGACCGCGAAGACCATCTCGACGTTCGGCGGCAACCCGATCTCGATGGCCGCGCTGATCGCGACGAACGACGTGATGGTGCGGGAGAACGTGCCGGCTCGCGCGGCCGAGCGCGGCGCACAGCTACGCGTCGGTCTCGACGCGCTGGCCCGCAAGCACGACTGGATCGGCGAGGTGCGCGGCATGGGGTTGATGCAGGCGCTCGAGCTGGTCGAGGACCCGGCGACGAAGGCGCCCAGCCCGCGGCTCGCCCGCGCACTGATGGAGGCGACCAAGGCGGAGGGTCTGCTGGTCGGCGTCGGCGGGCTCAAGGGCCAGGTCGTGCGCATGGGACCGTCGCTGCTGATCACGCAGGACGAAATCGCCGAAGGCCTCGCGCGTCTCGGCCGCGCCTGCGACCGCGTCGCGGCCGACTGAGGGTCCGTGATCGCGGGCCTCTCCTGGCAGGCATGGCTACTCGTCATCGCGTCGTTCGCGATCGGACTCGGCATCGAGCTCCGCTTCTACCTGCGGCACCGGCCTCGTAGACCGGGCCACGTCCCGAACGAGCGAGGCTGAGCCACCGTGACCATCCCGGTGCCGATCCTGGTCGTCCTCGTCGTCTACGGCATCGTCCTGCTCGCCATCGGCTTCTGGGGCGGCCGCGAGTCCGGCGATGTCGCCGGCTATTATGTCGCCGGCAAGAAGTTGCCCGCCTGGGTCATCGCGTTCAGCACGAATGCGACGGGGGAGAGCGCGTGGCTGCTGCTCGGACTGACGGGTATGGGCTACGCTGTCGGCGTGCACGCGCTGTGGGTCGTGCTCGGCGAGGTGCTGGGCGTCACGCTCGGCTGGGTCTTTGTCGCATCGCGTTTCAAGGAGTATTCCGACCGCTACGGTGCCATCACCGTGCCGGATTACCTGCAGGCCCGATTTCGTGACACGCGCCACGTTTTCCGCGCCATCGGCCTGATCGTCATTGCCAGCATGGTCACGGCGTACACGGCGGCGCAGTTCACGGCGATGGGCAAGGCGTTCGGCTCGTTCCTCGGGACGACGTATACGACCGGCGTGTTGATCGGCGCCGCCATCATCCTCTTCTACACGTCGGTGGGTGGCTTCAAGGCGGTCGCGTACAGTGACCTGCTGCAAGGCGTGCTCATGTTCGGCGGCCTGCTCACGCTGCCGTTCATCGCGTTCGCAGCGGCGGGTGGTTGGGGCGCCGCACTGGACAACGTGCGGGCGCAGGATCCGACGTTGCTCGCGCCCATGGGCAACCTCGGCCTGACCTTGCCGGGCGTCCTCAGCGCGGCGGGATTCGTGGCCGTCGGTCTCGCGTTCCTGGGCGCGCCGCAGCTGCTCGTGCGCTGGATCTCCGCGCGCGACCGCCGGGAGATCGTGGACGGCGGCCTCATCGCCGTGATCTGCATCATCGTGTTCGATCTGGGCGCCGTCTCGGCCGGCATCGCGGGTCGCGCGTTGTTCCCGGGCCTCGCCGACCCCGAAACGATCCTGCCCGCGCTCACGTCGAACCTGCTCCCCGCCATTGGCGCCGGCATCTTCCTCGTCATCGTGCTCGCGGCATCGATGTCGACCGTCGATTCGCTGCTGATCCTCGTCTCGTCCTCGGTCGCGCACGACGTTCTGCGCAACATGCTGCGGCCGGACCTGTCGGAACGTCGCACGGCACTCATCGGCAAGGTGGTCACCGTCATCGTCGGTGTGACGGCCCTTTTGTTCTCAATGGGCGAAGTGCGCGTCATCTTCTGGTTCGTCTTGTTCGCGTGGTCGGGCCTGGCGTCGGCGTTCGCGCCCGTCGTGCTCTGTTCGTTGTTCTGGAAACGAACCACGCGCGCCGGCGCCATCGCCGGCATGGTAACGGGGTTTGCCACGGCCGTGCTCTGGGTCATCGCGTTCAAATCCCGTTTCTACGACCTGTACGAGATGATCCCGGGTTTCGCCGCAGGGTTCGCGGCGACGATCCTCGTCAGCCTCTTCACGGCGCCGCCCGAGGGTGCGGCCGAGGAGATGGACGACGTGCGGCGGGTCGTCGCGGTCCGTCCGCAACCCTTCCCGCGCTAGCGGCCGAAGCGCGCCATGATCCCCGCCAGTCGCTCGGCCGGGAGCGCGTACACGCGATAATCGTCCGCGCCCGTCATCGTTTCGGCCGCCAGCATCGCATTGAGGATCGCCTCCTCCGTGGCCTGCACCGTCGCGTAGAAGAGCGGGTTGATCGCTGCGTTCGACAGCATCTCGACGCGTGCCACGCGATCGGCCGTGAGGTCCGGGTTCGCTGTCGAAAACGCGAGGAGGATGTCGCCCGAGCTGTTGCCACCGAAGCCGCCGGCCCGGCCGAGCCCCAGGGAAACGCGTTTGGTGATGCGCTGCAGCTGGTGCGGCAGCAGGGGTGCGTCCGTCGCCACAATGACGATGATCGAACCCTGCTCGACGGCGTCCTCGAGACCGCC
>JBFJPA010000195.1:0-8107 GCA_041617355.1 Longimicrobiales bacterium | reverse complement strand
TGTCCAAGATCGAGGCGGGCTACCTCGAGCTGGAGCAGGTCCCGTTCGATGTCTCCGCAGCTGCCGTACAGGCGGCGCGGACTCTCGCGCCGGCCGCTTCGAAGAGCGAGACGGACCTGGCCGTCGACGTGGGGCCGGACGTGCCGGCGGCCGTGCGCGGTGACCCGATGCGGCTGCGCCAGGTCCTGGTCAACCTGATCGGCAACGCGGTGAAATTCACCGAGCGAGGCGAGGTCGTGCTCGGCGTGGCTCTCGAGCGCGAGACCGACCAGCATGCCTGGTTGCGGTTTACCGTTCGCGACAGCGGCGTCGGCATACCCGAGGATCGGCTGGAGCGGATCTTCGAGGCGTTTTCTCAGGCGGACCTGTCCATCACGCGAACCCACGGCGGAACCGGGCTCGGGCTGACGATCTCGCGACAGATCGTGCAGCACATGGGCGGCACGCTCGAGGTTCGCAGCCAAGTCGGCGAGGGCAGCGAGTTCTGGTTCGTCATCCCGCTCGCCAAGGCGCAGGCGACGCACGCCGCAACGGGTGCGGGAGACGAGGCTCCCTCGCTCGATGGGCTACGTGCGCTCATCGTGGACGACAACGCGACCAACCGTCGCGTTCTCTGCCGGGCGATGGAGCACGCGGGCGCGCGGACGGTGGATGCCGCGGACGGGCTGCGCGCGCTCTCGCTGCTGCGAGACGCGCACCTGCGGGATGACCCGTTCCACGTGGTCCTGCTCGACGACCGCCTGGGCGAGGGCCGTGGCGTCGACGTGCTTGCGGCCATGAAGTCGGATCCAGCGCTGGCCGCGATCCCGACGCTGCTGCTCAGCTCGGCGCCGCAGCCCGGCGAGATGCAACGTGCCCGCGCCCTCGGCGTCGACGTGTTCCTGTCGAAGCCCGTGCACGGAAGCGACCTGGTGCGGGCCGTCTGGCAGCTGGTCCGTGCTGGCGGCGGGCAGGCGGACACGACGTGGAGCCCGGTCGGTGTGGCGGACGATTCGCCGCCGGTCTCGCTCCGCATTCTGGTCGCGGAGGACAACGCCGTGAATCAGCAGGTCGCCGTCGCGCTGCTGAAGAAGCGCGGACATCACGTGGACATCGCTGCGGATGGTCGCGAGGCGTTGCACATGGCGCGCAGCGCGGCCTACGACCTCATCCTCATGGACGTGCGCATGCCGCACGTCGACGGGCTGACGGCGACGGTCCAGCTGCGGGCCGACCCGGTGACCGCGGAATTGCCCATTATCGCGCTGACGGCGCATGCCATGCCGGAGGAGCGCGACCGCTGTCTCGCCGCAGGCATGAACGATTTCCTCTCGAAACCGTTTCGTCCCGCCGAGTTGTTCGCGATCCTGGAGCGGTGGGCGCCGGTGTCGTCACGTCGGGCGCTCGCGCCGGAGTTGCCAACGGCCGCGACAAACGGCGATGCCCGGGCGGTGGACCTTGACGGGTTCCGCAGTGCCATGCGCGAGGTGGGCGCCGAATCGGTCGTCGATCAGGCCGTCGCGATCTTCGTGCAGGATGCGCCGAACCGCATGGATCGGGTCAGGGCGGCGCTGACCGGAGGCGACGCACGAGAAATCGACTCCTCCGCTCACGCGTTCCGGTCCGGCGCCGGCAGCATCCATGCGCATCACCTGGCTACCGTGCTCGCCGACATCGAGCGCCATGCGGAGGCCGACGACGTGGCCGCGGCGGTTGCGCTTGCGACGGCTCTCGAGGGCGCGTATGCGGCGGTGATGGCGCAGCTCGGCGTGGTCTCCTCGGCGGCCTGACCCGGCCCACGCTCCCCTATTCGGCGAGCACGTCCGCCGGCTGGACCCGCGTCGCGCCGCGAGCGGGCAGGAATCCGGCGAGCCCCGCGACCGCGAGCAACGTGACCGGCACGACGAAGAACGTCATCGGGTCCGTCGTCTCCACGCCGTAAACCAATCCGCGCAGCAACCGCGTGAGCGCCAGTGCGGCGGGCACGCCGGCCGCCACGCCAGCGGCGGCCCAGAGCAGGCCACCGGGCGCGGCTGGCGGCACCAGCCATCTGGCTAGCCGGATCGCGACGCGAACGCGGAGCGGGAGCGCGCGGAAGCCGTCCATCACACGCGCATCGTGTCGACGGGATCGATGCGGGACGCGCGACGCGCCGGCAGCCATGCGGCGATGCTGGCGATGCCGAGCAGGATGGCCGCGACGAGCACGAGCGTGATCGGATCTCCGGCCGCCACGCCGAACAGTTGCGACCGCAGGACGCGGCCAGCGCCGAGTGCTCCGACCAGGCCGAGCCCGACACCCAGAACGGTGAGAGCAAGCGCCTGCCGCACGAACATGCGCACGATGCCGCCGACCCGTGCACCGAGCGCCATGCGAATGCCGATCTCCGAGCGCCGCTCGTTCACGACGTAGGCCACGACACCGTAGAGCCCGATCGTTCCGAGCAGCAGCGCGACGGTGGCCGCGATGCCGAGCAGCACCGTCAGGAAGCTCACGCGGGACAGCGACGCGGCGACGACTTCATCCAGCGTCTCCACGTTCGCGATCGGGATCTCCGGATCCACGCGCGAGACGGCCAGGCGCAGCTCGGCCGTGAGCGAGGTCGGGTCCACACGCGTCGTGCGCACGACGACGGTCGCACTCCGAACCGGATTCCACTGGCCACCCTCGGAGGGCGGGATCATCGGCAGGTAGACGAGGGGCGTGGGCGGCTCGTCGAGCCGGCGCAGCCGCACGTCCTCGGCGACACCGATCACTTCGTGGTCGACGATTCCCCACGTGCTGATCGCCCGGCCGATGGCGGACTCGCCCGGCCAGGTCCGCTCCGCCAGCGTACGACTCAGGATCGCGACATGGGTCGGCGGATCGACGTCGGCCGGTCGGAACGTGCGGCCCGCGACCTGCAGAGCCAGCGTTTCGAACAGCTCCGGTGTGACGAACAGCGTCTCGTAACACGGCGCCATCTCACGCTGGCTCAGCGGTCGGTCCCGGGCGAAGAACAGCGAGCACGGCGCCGCGCTCTTCAGCGGCAACGCCGAGATCACGCCGGCCCGTGTGACGCCCGGCAGCGTTCGCACTTCGACGAGCAAACGCTCCCAGAATCGGCTCGCATCGGCGTGCGTGCCGTAGTTCACGGCGGGCAGCGCCACGTCGAAGGTGAGCGTACCTGCCGGATCGTAGCCCGGCTCGACGCCGCGCAGCGCCTGGAAGCTGCGCAGCATCAGGCCGGCCCCGGCGAGCAACACGAGCGCGAGCGCGACCTGGGCGACAACGAGCGACCCGCGCACGCGATGCCGGGACCGGCTCGCCGTCGTGCGCACTCCGCCATCCCGCAACGCATCCGATCGCTTCGCTTCGGTCCAGCGTGCGACCGGGAACAGGCCGAAGACGATACCCGCGATGACGGAAAGCGTGAGTGCGAAGACGACGGTCGATCCGCGCAACGCGACCTCGGAGAGGCGGGGCAGGTTCGATGGCGCCAGCGCCAGCAACGCCCGCACGCCGGTCTGGGCGAGCAGCAGTGCGAGGGCGCCTGCTGCCAGTGAGACGAGCAGGCTCTCCGTGATGAAGTGGCGGGCAAGCCGGCCGCGTGTTGCGCCCAATGCGCTGCGCACAGCGACCTCGCGGACACGGCCTTCCGCACGCACCAGAAACAGGTTCGCCACATTGGCGCAGCCGACCAGCAGCACGATGCCGACACCGCCGAACACGACCCACAACATCGTCGCCGCGTTGCCGACGACCTTCTCGCGAAGCGGTCTCACGCGCGTCGTAAATCCGTACTCGCGGATGAACGTCTCGTCGTACGCCGTGGGCAGGACCTCGACGAAGCGGCCCGCCAAAGCGGTCACGTTCTGCTGGGCCGCTTCAAGCGCGGTGCCGGGCTTCAAACGCGCAATCGAGGACAGGTAGTGGCTGTTGACGGGCCGGCTCGAGCGATCCAGCACCATCGGCCGCCATACGTCGATGGTCTCGCCCGGCAGGGTGAGCCCCGCCTCCAGCACACCGACCACCGTCACGTCTTCGCCGTTCACGCGAATCGACGTGCCGACCACGTCCGCACGGCCGCCGTAACGACGCTGCCAGAAGCCGTGCCCCAACACGGCGACGGCCGGGGCGCCCGGCTCGTTGTCCGCATCCTCGAACAAACGGCCCGCCGTCGCCCGCGCCTCCAATGTGCGCAACAGCGAGGCCGACACGGCCGCGATCCGCGCCCGGTCCGGCGCGCCCTCCGCCGCCAGATTCGCCGAGCCCGTCATATAGACGCCGATGTCCTCGAACACGACGTTCTGGTCCTGGATGTAGAAGAACCCGTGCGGTGACAGATTCCACTCCACACCGCCCTGCGTCGTCAACGGATGCGAGACGACGACCAGACGCTCCGCATCCCGGTACGGCAACGGACGGAGCAGTACCGAGTCGACCACCGTGAACAGCGCCGCATTTCCGCCAATGCCGAGGGCCAGCGTGAGGATGGCCAGCAGCGTGAACCCGGGGCTGCGCGCGAGACCGCGCAGCGCCACTCCAGCTTCGTTCAACATGGTCGTCGCCTCGAAGATCCGATTGCCACGTGTGCGACCCGCACGCGCACCCGGCAACTGACGTCGCAACGCCAGCGCATCCTTCGGTGCGCCCAATGCCGCCCGCAGCAGCGCACGTCGCGCGTTCGGTCGCGCCGATCCCTCATGCCACAGCTCCGCGCTCCACTCCTCCCTCCACTCCGCACGCCCGGACCGCGGTACCAACCAGCTGCCCACATACACGAGCAGCCGCGCGAGCCACGGAATTCCGCGTCGACTCATGGCGTCCCCGCGGCCGGCAGGTCCAGCAACGCCTGGCGCGCGCTCAGCCGTTCGAGCGCGTCCGCCAGGGCCGCCCGGCCCGCCCCCGTCGGCTCGTAGTTGCGCCGGCGCGGCCGGCCGTCCGCGTGCGCTTGCGTCTCGTTCTCCCAGCGCGAGCGCACCAGCCCCCCCGCCTCCAGCCGGCGCAGAATCGGATAGACCGTGCCGGACGGCAGCTGGGTCACCCGCATGAGATCGAAGCCGTAGTGGTGCCCGAGCGCGAGCGCGCGCAGGACGAGGGTCGTGTTGTAGGAGAGCTCGTCTTTTGGCATGATCGGCGGCCCCTGTGTGCGTTTCTACATAGCCCCTACGCTACCTTCGACAGCCGGTTTCGCGAAAGGGTTGCGTGGTGGGGCTGGGGCTGGGGCTTGCTGGACCCCACGTTGCAGGCCGGCTATCCTGCTCGCTCCCCCCTCAGTCCAGGAGCTTTCCGAAATGCGCATCCGCTCATTCCTGCTGGTTTCGCTGGCCATGGCGGTGCAGTCCCCATCATCCGCATCGGGCCAGGCAGCCCCCGACTCCGCGTGGGACGTCACACGCGCGCGCGGCGTGACGCGCGAGATCTCGTTCACCACGGACGAGGGCACGTGGATGTCGGTGGACATCTCGCCGGATG
The DNA here is from genome assembly GCA_041617355.1 of Longimicrobiales bacterium. Classification (GTDB taxonomy): domain Bacteria; phylum Gemmatimonadota; class Gemmatimonadetes; order Longimicrobiales; family RSA9; genus JBFJPA01. The sequence goes on along the minus strand of JBFJPA010000195.1, from coordinate 2,671 downwards.
GGAGCTGGCTCGTGTTCGATCTGCTGGCGCACGTGTACCGGGTGCCGGTCGCGGGAGGCCAAGCGGTTGCGCTGACCCAGAACAGCGGCGTCGCCATCAATTACCATCCGCGCGTTTCACCGGATGGCTCGACGATCGCATTCGTGTCGGATCGGGGCGGGCAGAACAACCTGTGGCTGATGGATGCGGACGGCTCGAATCCGCGGGCGGTGTTCGAGTCGAACGATGTGCGCGTCTGGGAGCCGGTATGGACACCGGACGGCCGTTTCATCGTCGTGCGGCGGCAACGGCTCGGATCGGGCGGCGGCTCCGGACTCTGGATGTACTCGAGGGACGGGGGTGAGGGCGTCGAGCTGGTCGGTTCCGGTGAGCGCGGCGCGGCATGGCCGACACTCTCCCGTGATGGCAAGGAGCTCTATTTCCAGGTCAACACCACACCGATGGGCACGTGGTCGGGTCGTGGCGATGTCATGCAGGGCGGCCAGCAGATCCGCCGCATGAATCTCGCGACGGGACGTGTGCTCGAAGTGACGTCGGGCGAAATGGTCCAGCAGGGACAGACCTCGAGTGGCGGCGCCGTCGCGCCCGAGCTCTCGCCGGACGGCCGCTGGCTGGCCTTCGCACGGCGGATTCCGGACGGCGTGATCGTGTGGAAGGGGCAGAAGTTCGGTCCTCGCACGGCGCTCTGGCTGCGCGACCTCGCATCCGGCGCGGAGCGTGTGCTGATGGATCCGATCGAAGTCGATATGGCGGAGGGCATGAAGGTCTCGCGCGTGCTGCCGGGTTATGCGTGGGCGCCGGATAGCCGCTCCATCGTCATCACACAGGGCGGGAAGCTGCGACGCGTGGATATCGCGACCGGCGCCGTGACGACGATTCCCTTCACCGCCCGCGTGCAGCGAACGATCTCGGAGATGGCGTATTCGCCGGTCACGCTCTCCGACGGCGCGCTGGACGTGACGTTCCCGCGCTGGGCGACGTCGTCGCCCGATGGCCGGCGTTTGGCATTCCAGGCTGTCGGTCGCATCTGGGTGATGGATCTGCCGAACGGAACCCCCCGCCGGTTGACGCCTGCGACGTTCGAAGGCTTCGAGATGTCGCCCGTCTGGTCGCCCGATGGCCGATTTCTCGCGTTCACGAGTTGGAACGATGAACGACTCGGCCACGTCTGGCGCATCCCCGCGGCCGGCGGAACACCGCAGCAACTCACGACGATGCCCGGCGAGTATCTGCACACTGCGTGGAGTCCGGACGGCGCGGACCTCGTGGTGACGCGGGGCTCGGGTGCGACGCTGCGCGGGCGTAACGTGGCGGCGAACCTCTGGTACGAGCTGGTGCGTGTGCCCGCGACTGGCGGCGACGCGACGCCGATCGTGACGGTGAACCGGCCCTACGCCGGCGGCCGGCCGCTCATGCCTCGCCGACCGATCGTGCAGGCCAGCTTCGGCCCGGACGGCCGCGTGTTCTATCCGGAGACGGTCGCGGGGGAGGGCGGCGATGTCACCGAGTTCGCCTCCATCGAGCGCGATGGCCGCGACCGTCGCGTCCACCTGCTGTTCCCCGACGCCGACGAGGCCGTGCCTTCGCCGGACGGGCGTTGGCTCGCGTTCCAGGAAGGCGACAACGTCTATGTCGTGCCGCTTCCGCTGGCCGGCACGGGTGCAGCGCCGCCGCGGCTCGAGAAGCGACGCGGGCGACTGCCGGTCACGCAGATCAGCCGGGAAGGCGGCTACATGATGCGGTGGCGCGGCACGACCGTCGAGTTCCTCAGTGGCTCGCACTTCTACCGTTACGACGTCGCGACGAAGCGCGGCGATACGATCGACATCGGTCTGCGCGTGCCGCGTGCGATTCCGACCGGCTCGATTGCGCTGACCGGCGGCCGCATCGTCACCCTGGAGAACCGCGCCGTCATCGATCGTGGCACGGTCGTCGTTCGGGCCGGCCGCATTGCCTGCGTCGGGCAGTGCGACACCTCCGGCGTGGATCGCGTCATCGACGTCAGCGGCAAGACGCTGATCCCCGGTTTCATCGACATGCACGCGCACCACCACCGGGACCACGAGGGTGTGCTGCCGCGCAAGAATTGGGAGTCGGCCATTTACATCGCGTATGGCGTGACGACGACGCTGGACAACTCGATGTGGTCGCAGAACGTGTTTCCGACGGCGGAGCTGATCGAGGCGGGCGAGGTGATCGGCCCGCGCACGTTCAGCACGGGCGACCCGATGTACGCAGGTGACAACGAGCGTCAAAACGAGATCACGAGCTACGCCGTGGCCGAGCAGAACATCGCTCGCCTGCAGTCGTGGGGCTCGGTCATGATCAAGCAGTACTTGCAACCGCGGCGCGACCAGCGGCAATGGATCTCGGACATCGCACGGAAGCGCAACCTGCGCGTGACCTCGGAGGGCGGCGACCTCGAGTTCAACCTGAGCATGATCATGGATGGCCAGACGGCGTGGGAGCACCCGCTCAGCTACTCGCCGCTCTATGCGGATGCCGCGAAGTTCTTCGGCATGGCCAGCGCGGTCTATTCGCCGACCTTCCTGGTAGGCGGACCGGGACCGTGGAACGAGGAATATTTCTACCAGGAGAGCGACGTCTGGCGGGACGAGAAGCTGCGCCGCTTCACGCCGTGGCGGATGCTGATTCCGGCGACGCGGCGGCG
>JBFJPA010000194.1:0-8112 GCA_041617355.1 Longimicrobiales bacterium | reverse complement strand
GTCCTGGCCCTCGCAGCGCGTGACGGCTAGACGCGCGGACGCCGGTCGCGCCGTTGCTTATTGAACGTGGCGGATTCCCGCCGCGTGCTTGCCACTTCGCCTGCGTCTCGGCACATTCTCGATCGCGAACGCCCTGCCGCACGCAGGGCTCGCATGACGATGGCGCCGAGGCCGTGATCTACGCAGTTGGCGCCACGTTGCCGCGGCTGTGCCCTGCGGGACGTTCCTCGGCACGCAGGGCTCCCCGTGACCTCGGTCCCGGCTGATACCCTCCAGCGAGCGTGACGAGCGTCTGCATATCTTTCACAGATCAACGAGGCAGCATGTCGGAAGACACGATGACGACGGCGCCGCAGATGGTCGCGATGCTGGAGGAATGGTCGCGTGCGCTCGACTTGCGTGCGATTGCGCGCGAGCACGGGACGCCGCTCTACATCCACGATCCGGCCACGTTGCGCGCCAATCTGCACGCGTGGGTGCAACTCGTCGGCGACGCGGCGAATGTGCGCTACCCGGTCAAAGCGAACCCGTCTCCCGTCATCCTCGAGGAGTTGGCCCGCCTCGGCTGTGGCGCCGATATCGCGTCGCGCGTCGAGATGCTCGGCGCGCTCAACGCCGGAATCCCGCTCGACCGCATCAGCTACACGACGCCCGCCATGGACGTGGACCTGGCCGTCTGGCTCCTCGAGAGCGGCGCGACCGTCGTGGTCGATGCAGCGGATCTCTTCACCTCACTGAGCCAGCGGGTGTCCGGCAAGGCCCTCGCCGGGTCGCTCTTCCTGCGCATCAACCCCGGTGGCCTGCCGGGATACCGCCATACCTCGGAGATCCAGAAGTACACGTCCCATGGCTCGGGCAACAGCCAGTTCGGGATCCCGTCGGAAGACGTGATCGGCCTGCTGAAGGACGGGAGCCCTCGCATCACCGGCCTGCACGTGCACGTCGGCACGCAGATGGACAACGTCGAGACGTTCGCGGAAGGACTCGGCTTCCTGCACGCCCTCGCCGACATCATCGGCGCCGAGACCGATCACCGGATCGACACGCTCAACCTGGGCGGCGGGCTCGGCATCCCGTTCCTTGCCGGCCAGGAGTTCCCGACGATCGATGCACTCGTGGCGGCATTGCGGCCGTCGCTACGAACCGAGTTCCGGTATCAGGTCGAGCCCGGCAATGCGCTCGTGGGCAATACCATGGCGCTGCTGGCACGTGTCGCTTCGATGCGCAACGCGCGCGGCCGCCGTTGGGCGATCATCGATGTCGGCACCGACCAGCTCGTCAAATTCACGGTGGCTCGGTGGGAGCACGAGATCGTCGGGCCGGATCATCGCCCGTTGCCGCGGGAAGGCCCTGACGCACTGGCCGGACCGCTCTGCTTCGCTGGCGATGTCCTGCTGCCGCAGACGCGGCTCGATGGCCTGCGCGCGGGAGATCCGGTGCTGATCCGACATACCGGAGCCTACTGCGAAGCGGTGGCCAGCCGGTTTAACGGTCGGTCGGGGCCCGCACACGCCGTCCGTGACGCGACGGGCGCACTGCGCATCGTGCGGACGGCGGAGGACCCCTTTTACGAAACGGCCCAGCAGACGTACACGCCGTCGGCGTTGCTGAGCGACCAGGACATGGACACGCCGCTCGACGCGTCGCTGGTCGAGTCGTTGCACAGTCCGTACATGCGCACGCAGGCGGCTGAGGACCAGTATACGATGGCAGAGGTCCGGCGGACGGGTGAGCGCAGCTACACGTTTGCCGTCGAGCCGCGCGCGACCGTCGGCTTCGTCGCCATGCCGCTCGCGCTCCGCATCGTCGGCGACGCGGCGATCATCGGCGTCGGCCATCAGCTGGGGTGGACGCGCAAGGAGGGTCCGGTCTGGGCGACGCGCCTGTCCATGGCGTTCGGCGGAATGATCCCCGCCGAGGGTCGCCTCGATTGCCGGATCGTCGTCGGCAAGGTCAGCCGGCGTCCACAGCCGGGCATCTCCTGGACTGCCCTCGTCCGGTACCGCCTCGGGGATGGCCAGGTCCATGGTGTCGCACGCGTCGTCGTGCCCGAGGTCAACGCCTGAGCGCCTGCGTTCCGCTTGCCGCGGACCGACATGCCCGACACATTTTGGGATCCCCTCGTTCAGTCCACACCGGGAATCCGATGTCGACAGCGCCGACATTCCGCCTCCGCACTCTGGCGATGCTGATCGCCTGCTTGGTCGTCGTTCCGACGCTCGCGGCCGCCCAGCAGACTGCTGGAATTCCGCGGACGGCGACGGGCAAGCCCGACCTCAACGGCCTCTGGCAGGCGCTGGGCAACGCACACTGGGACATCGAGCCGCACGCCGCACGCCCCGCCCTCGCCACACAGCCCGGGCCCGTCGTCCCGGTGCCCGCGAACGAGCTGATCGCGCTCGGCGCCGTCGCGGCCGTGCCCTCGGGCTGGGGCATCCTCGTCGATGGCCCGATCCCGTATACGCCCGAGGCTCGCTCCAAACGGGACGAGAACCGCGCCCACTACCTGGAGCGTGATCCCGAGATCAAGTGCTACCTCCCCGGCGTGCCGCGCGCGACGTACATGCCGTTCCCGTTCCAGATCCTCCAGAGCGAGACCAAGTTCTTCATCGCGTACGAGTACGCGGGCGCGGTGCGTGACATCTATCTGCACGACCCCGGTCCGCCACAGGTCGACTCCTGGATGGGTCAGTCCGTCGGACGGTGGGAGGGCGAGACGTTCGTCGTCGAGACGTCGGGCTTCAACGGCGAAACGTGGTTCGATCGCGCCGGCAACCATCACAGCCCGTCGCTGCGCGTGACCGAACGATTCACGATGATCGGGCCGCACCACATGCAGTACGAAGCCACAATGGAAGACCCTGCGACGTTCACGCGGCCCTGGACGATTCGCTTGCCGCTTTACCGCCACATCGATCCGAACGCGCGCCTCGGTCAGTTCAAGTGCGTCGAATTCGTCGAAGAGCTGCTGTACGGGCACTTGCGCAAGAACCCGATCCGCTAGAGGAGGCCCGCCATGAACGGGAACGCCGTTCCGCTTGTGCTCGCAGCGCTGTCCATTGCAGCCGTCGGGGCGATCGCGGACGTCTCCTGTGCAGTGGCGCAGGACCGCACGGGTTGGGTCGTGCCGCGCACGCCCGACGGCAAGCCAGATCTGCAGGGCAATTGGACGAACGCCACGATCACGCCCATCGAGCGGCCGGAAGGACGGGGCCTCGTGCTGACGCCGGACGAGGTCGCCAACATCGAAGGCCGCCGTCAGGCGCTAATCGATTTTCTGAACAGGCCGAGCGACCCGGACCGGCCGCCGCCGCCCGTCGGCGGATTCACGATCGGAGAGGCCCGTTTCGACGCGGCGTCCGGCGGGACTGGCGGCTACAACTACTTCTACATCGACGGCGGCGATGACGTCGCGATCGTGAACGGCGAGCCACGCGCTTCGCTGATCACGCGACCGGCGAATGGGCGTGTGCCCGCGATCACACCGCAGGCCCGGCAGCGGCTCGCGACCGCGCGCGCAGCCCGCCAACAATTCGGTGAATACGACAATCCCGAGAACCGCCCACTCGCCGAGCGCTGCATCCTGTCCTTCGGCTCGAACGCCGGGCCGCCCATGCTGCCGAATTACTTCTACAACAACAACTACACCATCGTGCAGACGCCCGACCACGTTCTGATCATGACCGAGATGGTGCACGACGCGCGCATCATCCGCATGGGCGACGGGCCGCGGCTGCCCTCACACATCCAGCCGTACTTCGGCGATTCCTGGGGACGCTGGGAAGGCGATACGCTCGTCGTCGAGACCACCAACATCCACGTGGTGCAGGCCGCGAACTTCTATGGCGCGTCGGACCGGCTGCGTGTGATCGAACGTTTCACACGGACCGATGAGAGCACGATCCTGTATGAGTTCACGGTTGACGACCCGGCCACCTTCACCGAGCAGTGGGGCGGACAGGTGCCGTTCCGGAAGATGGACGAGCTCGTCTACGAATACGCCTGTCACGAGGCGAATTACTCGCTGTCCAACGTTCTCAGCGGTGCGCGCGCGCAGGAGCGCGGTCGCAACCCGAACCTGCCTGAATCGAGGTGATCGCGATGCGACGGACTCTGACGCTGACGCTCCTCGCTGCCTCCGCGGCCTTCGCGGCCGCGGCACCGCTCCTCGCGCACCACGCATTCGGCGCCGAGTTCGACCGCGACGCACCGGTCCGGCTGCAAGGCAAGATCGTCAAGCTGGAGTGGGTGAACCCGCACACCTGGATTCACATCGACGTCGTCAAGGAGGACGGAACCTCCGAGGTCTGGGCCGTTGAAGGAGGGACGCCGAATGTGCTGCTTCGTCGCGGACTGCGGCGCGACTGCCTTACGCCGGGCACGGAGATCGTCGTGGATGGATACCAGGCGAAGGACCATTCGCTGAAACGTGCGAACGGCCGCGACGTGACCTTCACCGACGGAACCAAGATCTTCCTCGGCTCATCCGGGACCGGCGCGCCGTACGACGCGGACCTCGCCCGCGCCGCGCAGCCAGGGCGGTGCTGATCAGGAATAGCCGATCCAGCGACCGGCGGCTGCCACCGTGAACCACAGTGCGATCGAGATGATCGCGATCAAGCGACTCTTGGCGGACGTCTCGATCGTCGGCGTGCGCAGGAAACGCGCGCGCACGGTGAACGTGAACGCCAGCGCGAACGGCAACGTCATCGCTTTGACGCGAAACGACGTGTTGTAGTAGCACTTCACGGCCTCGGACAGAAACAGCAGCAGGCCGGTCGCGAGCATCATGATCACGGCGGCGCGCAGCCACGGCCGCAGGTCGCTCGCCAGCTCGTGGATGGTCTGCCTGCGCAGCCCCGCGCCGAGCATGCGCAGATCCACGACCAGCACTGCACCCCCTAGCAGACACAGCCCGAGCAGATGCACGGCCTCGATGACCGGAAAGGCCCAGATCGAGTCGCGCACGGCCGTGCCCAGCCACGTTTGTTCGCACCATTCGAAGAACGGTAGCACGGTCCCGCTTCACTCCACGCCCGGCACGCAGCCCGACGCCCAGTTGATGAACGCGGCCTGCGGCTGAATGTCACAGTCGAACCAGTTGTAGGCGATCATGCGGCCGGCCACGACGATCGCGGCCCACGCCAGCAAGGACACTGCTCCGGCCAGGCGCGCGGGCCACGGCGGACGCGCGTCGTGCTGCCATTCCTGAACGCGCCGGTGAATGCGGCCGTGGAACAGCCAGATGTTGAGACCCGCCACGATCAGCAGCACGACCTTGAGTCGAAAGAAGATGTTGTGGTAGTACTCGAGCGGGTTCGAGTAGAAGAGCAGGAGTCCCGTCGTCACCATCACGGCGAAGCCGCCGCGCGTCCAGCGCAGCAACCTCCCCGTAATTTCCGCGACCGGCACTCCCGTCAGTGTCAGGCCCAGCAGCCGGAGGTCGTTCACCACCGCCGTGCCGACGAACAGCGCGAGCGTGAGCACGTGCGTCGACTCGACGAGCGGCCACATGTAGAGGGACTCGAGCAGCGCGACGCTCCACGACGTGTTGCCCAGCCACTCGAGGAAGGTGCGGATCGGCACGGGGCTAACGTCGCGTATCGCTGGGTCGGAGCGTCTCGACGGCGTACGCGGCGTGGCACGCGGTGCAGGCCTCGTAGACATCGCCGCCGACTGTGAACACCGCGCCGGCATCGCGCGCTTCGGCCGCGGCGATGGCGCGTCGGCCGACCTCCACGAGGGCCCGCGACATTGCCATCCAGCCATCGCCATCCACGGCGCGCCCTTCGACCATCAGCAAGTTCCCCGATTCGGCGAGCACGAACGCGGCATTCCGAACCGCCTCCCATTCCTCGCCCGTCGTCGGCGCCCATTCGCGCGTGCCCGTCTCGTCGAGCACCGTGCCGACGGCATCCCAGTACACCTCGGCGGCGGGCTCGAGCACGGCAGCCATCAGTTGCTTCGTGTCGGCAACCGGCGTCATGCTGGCCGGGTCGGGCGTCGGCTCGCACCCGGGCAAGAGGAGGGCGAGAGCGAGAACGCAGGTGCGTGCGGGTCTCATGGAAGCCAAACGTAGCGGGCAGACCGCCCGTCCGCACCCGTGCGCCTGTCCCAGTCCCGCCGGACCCCTTAAGCTGCCGTGGGCGAGTCCGCCCCCTCGATGGGAGCCACAATGACGACACGAATCGAGCAGTATGCACGACGACGGTGGCGCGGGGTCGTATGGACAACGCTGCTGTCCGCGTGCGCCGCCCCATTCTTGCCTTCGGCTCCGCGCGCCGCCGCACAGCCTGCGTCGCCGTGGCTCGAGCGCGAGGCCGCATGGCTGCTGCACGGTCGCGACGCGGCCGAGACGCGATACAGCCCGCTCGACCAGATCGATCCCGGCAATGTCAGTCGACTGCAGGTCGCCTGGAGCTGGACCATTCCGAAGAATGGTGCACGTCTCGAAACGACGCCCATCGTCGCGGACGGCGTGATGTACGCCACCGGTCCGATGAGCTTCGTGTTCGCACTGGACGCGCGGACCGGATCCGAGAAGTGGCGCTGGGATCCCCAAATCCCCGAACGAGACCGGGGCGGGCCGCGCGCCTGTTGCGGCAACGTGAACCGCGGCGTCGCGCTGCACGGGGACAAGGTCTTCGTCGGGCTGCTCGACGGGCGCCTCGTCGCGCTCGACAAGAACACCGGCGCCCTCGTCTGGAGCGTTCAGACGACACCGCCCGGTTCGGACTACACGATCACGGGAGCGCCGCGCGTCATCGGGGAACGCGTCGTCATCGGGAATGGCGGTGCGGAGTACGGCGTGCGCGGGTACGTCACGGCGTACGATGCGAACACGGGCGCGCAGCAATGGCGCACCTACACGGTGCCGGGCAATCCCGAAGACGGCTTCGAGACCGACGCGCTGCGCGCGGCAGCGGAGACATGGTCGGGCACGTGGTGGGTCGCCGGCGGCGGCGGTACCGTCTGGGATGCCATGGCGTGGGACTCCGACGCGAACCTGCTCTATGTGGGCACGGGTAACGGCTCACCCTGGAGCCGTGACCACCGCAGCCCGGGCGGCGGCGACAACCTGTTTCTCTCATCCATCCTCGCGCTCGATCCCACCGACGGGCGCATCGTCTGGCATTATCAGACGACGCCCGGCGATGACTGGGATTACACGGCCACTCAGCCGCTCATGCTGCTCGACCTGACCCTCGCCGGCACCGCCCGAAAGGTCATCGTGCAGGCACCGAAGAATGGGTTCTTCTACGTGATCGACCGTCTCACCGGAGAGTTCATCTCGGGAACGCCGTTCACGAAGGACCTGACGTGGGCGAGCGGGATCGATGCGAAGGGCCGGCCCATCGAGACGGCCGAAGCGCGCTACGGCTCGCGACCCGGTGGCTCCTGGCTGTCGCCAGGCCCGACGGGTGCACGCAACTGGCACCCGATGGCGTGGAGCGCCCGCACGGGCCTCGTTTACATGCCCGCGCAGAACAGCAACTATCTGTACCGCAAGACCGACGACTTCCGATACACGCCGGGCGAGTGGAACACGGGCACGGCGGGCGGCCAGCGCGGGAGTCCGCCGCGACCCGGGTTGCAGGAACCCGCGTCACTGTTGCTCGCGTGGGATCCGGTCCGCAATCGTGAGGTCTGGCGGGCTCCGTCGAGCGGCCCGAACGGGGGAGCGCTGGCGACCGCCGGCGACGTCGTGTTCTGGGGCACGGGCAGCCGGCTGCTGGCGTTGCACGCGCGCACCGGAGAAGAACTGTGGAGCGCGGAGGTCGGCCGCGGCACGGCATCACCGATCAGTTACGCGATCGGGGACCGCCAATACATCACGATCGCTGCGGGGCAGGGCGGCGATGCCGATCCTCCGCGGGTTTGGACGTTCGCGTTGCCAATCCGTTGAAGTCGGTCCGTCGAGACTGGGCGTTCCGGAGGGACCCATGATCCGCGTCGTGTGTGCCGTTCTAATGGCCGTGTCCGCCAACGCGGCGACCGCTCATGCGCAGTCGTTACCCACGGGCGATCCCGCTGCTCTGGGGTTCGTGCCCGATCGGCTCGCGCGCATCGGCGCCGTCTTTCAGGGACACGTCAATGCCGGCCGCATCGCCG
>JBFJPA010000193.1:0-8128 GCA_041617355.1 Longimicrobiales bacterium | reverse complement strand
GTGGTACAGGCAGCCATCGATGTGCGCGGAGGTCACGGGCACGAGCCGTTGTGCGCCGACGATGCGGGCGTACCGAACGATGAGCCGGGCCGCGAGGCTGGCCGCGGGCCCGGCTTCACCCGCGAGCAGCGCCTGCTCTTCGTCCGTCAGCGTGAGCGCGTTCACGAATCGACGATCACGATGCAACGGTCTCGACGACCGTGACGGGATCGCCTCGCCGGAGCTCGCCGCGGTCGAGATGGATGAGGTTCTGTCCGAAGTAGACCTTCGAATCGCGCTTGCGGTAGGTCGCGAGCGTGCGAAGCGGCTCCTTGCCGGTGTCGCCGGTCTCCTGCTCGACCGTCGTGGTCACGCAGCGGGCGCACGGCTTGACCACGGCGAGCGAGACATCGCCGATGCGGATCGTGCGCCACGTGTCTTCGGCATGCGCCGCCGCGCCAGCGACGACCAGGTTGGGCCGGAACCGATTCATGCGCAGCGGCTGATCGAGGCGCGCGTTCAGTCCGTCGAGCGAGGCCTGTGTGATGAGCAGGAAGGGGAACGCATCCGCGAACGAGACGCGATCCTCGCCGATGGCGAACGTGGGATCGACGGGACGCACGACGTCGTCGGGCATGTACACGATGCGCGCGGGCCCTCCGATCAAAGTCGAGATCCAGGCGGCCGATTCGGCGCCGGTGTCCACGGCCTCCGTCTGATCGGCCCAAACGCCGACGGAGAGGCGAGCGCCATCGGATCCGGCGAGCGGAAGTCGGAGCGGTCGGGCCCCTGGTGCGTCGAGTTGGAGCGAGCCGTTGTCGAACGACGTGCGAATCAGCGCGAGGCGCGGGATCTCCCGCTGCGTGAGGAACCCGGCCTGATCGGAGAACACCATCCAGCGGCGGTCGTGCCGGATGCCGAAGTCATCCAGCTCGGCCCGCTCCAGCGCGATGCCGGCCCCGGACTTGAGCGGGTAGACGAACAGACCGGAGAGGAGGAACGATCCGGACATCGCGCACCCACGTTCGATGGACACCCTGTCGGTTCAGACAGGATGGCTGACGGGGCGCGGCTCCGCCAGCGTGCGGCTGCGACTCAAAGGAACGACGTATTCTGCTTGATCTTCTTTCCCATGACGCCGGCCATCAGCTCCTTGTTCCGCTTGGTCAGCTTCGAGCTGGAGTAGACCGTGCCCGCGGCGAGGCCCATGCCACCGGAGCCGTGCAGCGAGTTCCCCATCTTGAGCAGGTTGTGCATGATCTCGTGGAAGGCGAGAACGGCGAGCGCGCGTGCCTGGTCCGGATCGTTGTTGGCCGCGCCGATATAGACCTCCGAGATATTGCCGGCGCTGCTGATGAACGTGGTCCCGCCGGCGCCCAGCGGGGCGTTGGGCTTGACGCGCCGGATGACGCTCTTGCTCTTGGAGTCCATGAAGTAGACGAGCACCTCGGTCTCCTTGATCGACGTCGGGTCCCACCAGAAGTCGGAGGTCGAGAAAGGGCAGCTCTGCAGCAGGCACACCTCGTCGAACAGCGCCTTCATCTCGACACCGATCATGTAGCAGGTGCCTTCGCCCCAGAGCGCTCCACGCGTGCCCTTGTCTTTCAGGTAGAAGTTGTACGTCGACATGGCTCCTCCGGTCCCGTTTCCTGGATCAGGTTCGCGTGACGGTCGCGCGCCCCAGGAAGCGCAGGACGACGCCGTCAGCGGTCACGGGCGGCGGCTCCGCCGCGTGGACGACCATGGGCCGACCCTCGCATGCGTCGGTGCGGGGAGCTTCGGCCGCGGCTCGGGCTCAGCGGTAAGGGTTCCGCTCCCAGGAGCCGTACATGGGGTTCGGCAGCACGAAGAAGGTCCTGCCGAAGGCATCGAACGCGCCGGCGCCACGTACGCGGATGTCCTGGCCGAGCGCGGGGAAGTCCTGGATGTTGTCGCCGAGCCACATGAGCACGGCCAGCGGCGGCAGGCCCGGCGCGGCCGACCCGTTCGCGACCGCCGCGAAGCGAGGGTTCTTGTCACTCGAGGACGGGGGCCGACACAACACGACATCGACATCGAAGCGGAGCGCGCGCAGGTTGGCGCGGGTGTCGTCGCACACGGCTTCATCGCGATTGGTCACGATGGCAACGCGGCCACCCAGGTCCTGGACCGTGCGCACGAAGTCGAGGGCGCCCGGCACGGCGCCGGAAACCTGTTCACGCACGAACGCGTTCCACGTCGTCGTTTCGAACCGCGTGCCCAGCGCGGCAAGGCGCCTCTGGTACTCGGAGTTGTCGAGGACCGTTTCGTCCGCATCGAGAATGACCGCCCACGTGCCGGCCGGCCGACCGGCGGCGAGCACCCGCAAACGCTCGGCCGCGAGTCGGTACGTTTGCGTCGCCAGGGCCAGGTACTCGGCGCTGTTGCGGAACCAGTGAATGTCGTTGGGTAGCGCGGTCTCGACCGGGATCGGGATCGGCGCGGGCGGTTCGACCGTCGCACGTGGCGACGCACACGCGGCGACCACGACCACGGCGAGTGACGCGAGCGACGAAAGCGATCGATTCATGGACTCTCCCGACGAATCGCCGTGGTGGATTGGGCCGCGAGACCGTGCAGGACCAGGTACGCGCGCCTGCCGTCGCGCAGCGCGGGTCGGAACGCAATGTGCTGGCCGTTCGGATGCGGCACAACGGCCGTCGTCCCGTTACCCACGCCGCCGCGCCCCGCCTCGTCACACCGTCGACGACAGGATCACGATGCCGTCGCGTCGCAGCGCCAGCCGGACCGGCTGGCCGGGCTCGAGCGTCAGCCGGGAATAGCTGTGAGCCGGAAAGCGGACCTCCAGCTCATGCTCGTTCGGTAGCCGCACGCGCAGGATGCGGAACGCGTGATCGCGCCAGGTCGCGAGGATCGCCGCGTCGACGAGGTTCTCGCGGACCACGGTGGACAGCGGTCGATCGGGATAGACGACCTTCACATCCTCGGGGCGGATGTATGCGGTGACGGTCTCACCGGCCGCACCCGGCTCGGGTGGCGCGTGCAGCACGAGGCCGTCCCAGTCGAGCACCGTGTCCGGCCCGGCTTCAACGCAGCGGGCCCGGAACAGGTTGCGGATGCCGAGCACGGCCGCAACCTCCGGGCTGATGGGGCGTCGGAACACTTCGTCGATGGGGCCGACCTGCGCGATGCGGCCGGCGGCCAGCACGGCGATGCGGTCGCCGAGAGCGAACGCGTCCTCGACACGGTGCGTCACGTACACGACGACGAGACCGAGATCGCGCTGCAGCGCGCGCAGCTCCTGCTGCAGCAGCTCGCGGACGCCGGCCTCGAATGCGGCGAACGGCTCATCGAGAAGGAGCAGCGGGCGGTCGGCGGCGAGGGCGCGGGCGATGGCGACACGCTGCTGCTGGCCGCCCGACAGTTCGGCGGGCCGCAGGGTCGCGACGTGGCGAAGCCCGACGCGATCGAGCAGGGCCGCTGCTTTCGTTCGCGCGTCCGACTGGCCGCGTAGCGAGTACGCCACGTTCTCTTCCGCCGTGAGGTGCGGGAACAGAGCGTAGTCCTGGAAGACGTAGCCGACCCGGCGGCGCCGGGCGGGCAGGCGCGCGGGACTGCCCGGGCGGCCTCGGCGGAAGAACGTGCTGTCATCGAACGCGATCTCGCCCTCATCCGGATCGACGAGGCCGGCGATCAGATTGAGGGTCGTGGTCTTGCCGCTACCGGAGGGTCCGAACAGGACGAGCACCTCCGCGCCGACCTCGAGCTGCACGGCGAGGTCGAGGGCGCTGAACCGTTTGCGCACATCGATGCGCAGGCGCGGCGTCTCGTTCATGCGCCGGTCCCCCCGGCCGTGCTTCGCGGCGGTCGCTCGAAGCGGCGGACCGCCCAGAGACTCGCGAATGCGACCACGGTCATGAGCAGGACCATCTGGTTGGCGGCTTCCGTGCGGCCGGCCTGAACCGCGTCGAAGATGGCGATGGGCAGCGTCTGTGTGCGGCCGGGGATGGAGCCCGCCACCATGAGTGTCGCACCGAACTCGCCGAGGGCACGGGCCGTGGCCAGCGTCGCACCGGCCAGGATGCCGCGGCGCGCGAGTGGCAGCGTGACGCGGAAGAAGACGCCAGTCTCCGACGAGCCGAGCACGCGCGCCGCGTTCTCCAGCGTCGGGCTCACGTTCGCGATCGCCGCCCGCGCCGCAATCACCATGAGCGGCAGGCCAACCACGGTCGCGGCAACGACGGCGGCCGGCCACGTGAAGAGAATGCGCATGCCGACCCAGCGGCCGAGCGGGCTGTCGGCGCCGAGGGCGACGAGCAGGAAGTAACCCGTCACGCTCGGCGGCAGGACCAGCGGCAGCAAGATGAGCGTTTCGAGCGTCGTTTTTCCGCGGAACTCGTGGCGTGCCAGGAACCGGGCGAGCGGTAGCCCGATGACAACGATCAGAACGGCCGCACACGCCGTCACGAGCAACGAGAGACGCAGCGCGTCCGCGATCATCGCAAGTCCACCTGGAAGCCGTGACGGCGCAGGATGTCGCGACCCGTGCCGTGCAGCATGAACTCGGCAAAGCGCCGTGCTGCAGTCGTGTCGGCCGCGTTCGCAACGATGCCCAGCGCTTGATCGAGCGGAGCGTGAAGTGAATCGGGCACGAGCAACGAGCGTCCCACGTCACGCGGGACGAGCGTATGTGCGACGAGGGCGACGTCGGCGTTGCCGGTTTCCGCGAACTGGAGCGCCTGTCGTACGTTGCCGGCGATGGCGAGTCGAGGCTCCACCGCGCTCCAGATGCCGGCGGCGACGAGTGCGTCGCGTGCGGCCCGGCCATACGGCGCAATGGTCGGGCTGGCGATCGCGATGCGAAGCACAGTCGGTGCGGCGAGGTCCTCGATGCGTGTGAACGAAGCGGCCGTGTCGCGGGACCAGAGCGCGAGTCGTCCGCGCGCGTAAACCGCACGGGAGTCGGGCAACAGGCGGCCTTCGGCAATGAGCGTGTCGACCCAGTCCACGTCGGCCGAGAGGAACACGGCGATGGGCGCGCCCTGGCGGATCTGGTGCGCGAGCTGGCCCGATGCGGCGACCGTCGGCGCGACCGGGATGCCCGTCTCGGCTTCGAACGCAGCTGTCAGCTCGGCAAGTGGGCCGGACAGGCTGGCGGCCGCGCCGACCACGATCTCCCGCGTCGGATCACCGGCGCAGGCGAGCGCGAGGAGGAAGATGGAGATGTGGCGTCGAAAGCCCATTCACGCGTCCGGCATGGGGCGGCGCGGCAGGCGAGCCGTGCCGGTGCCCCCCAATTGTACGGGCGCGTACGACGCGGGAAAACGGCTACCCCTGTTGGAATCGCGTCGTCCAAGCTCAAGAGCCGCCCCCGACGTCCGTGATTCGCCGGACTTCGACGAGGGTGCCATGCGCCGCGTGTGGACCCGTGCGAGCGATCGCTTCCGCTTCGTCGCGGCTCGCCGCGCGGATGATGAACAGGCCGGAGACGGGAGCGTCCTCATGGCGTGCGGGAATCCAGATCGCGCCGTCGTCGTCCAGCTTCTCGGCCGCGAGAAGACGGCCGTCCCCGTGCAGCCGACTCGCCCACGCGCCGTAGTCCGCGACGGCCCGGGCAATGGCTTCGCCGCCGGGGATGGGCGCGGTCGGGTCATCGCGGAGCAGCAGCAGGTAGCTGCCACCCGCATCGAACGGCGGGACGGGCGCCGTGAGTCGTCCCGCGACGGCTGCGCCCACCAGCAGGGCGATCAGGGCCGCCACGCGCAGCCCCACGAGAGCCCGACGACGGCCTCGCCACGCCACGTCCGATCTCGTGCCGAGGAGTCGAGCCGCGGCGTGTGACGTCGCGGCCTGGTCCGGTGCGGGCGCGAGCGTGTCGAGATCGGTCCATACACGCTCGATCGCGGCCGCGTCGGCCCGACATGAGGCGCACGTTTCGAGGTGCGCCCGTAGCTCGGCTTCGGTGTCCGCGCTGAGCGGCTCCGTGCGACGGTCGATCAGGGCTTCGGCGGCTCGGTCGCACTGCATGGTTGCGCTTCCATTTCCCGGTAAGTGTCGCGAAGCCGGCCGAGCGCTCGGTGCACACGCACGCGAGCGGCGCCGGTCGAGCAACCGAGGACACGCGCGATTTCCGCGTAGGGCCGTTCCAGCGTGCGCGCGAGGAAGAGCGCCTCGCGATCGCGTGGAGACAACTGCACCAGCGCGCGCTCCAGAATCCGAAGCCGGTCATCCGGCGTGGCCGGCGTTCCCGTCTCCTGCGGTCGATCGCGAAGCCAGGCCGCATCGCGCCGTGCGGCTCGCCCGCGCGCGGACAGGAGGTCGAGACTGGCGTTGCGGGCGATGCGATACAGCCAAGACGTGACGCTGGCGCGGTCGGCGAAACGGTGCGCATGCCGGGCGACCCTCAGGAAAACATCCTGAACCGCATCATCGGCGGCATCCGAGGAGCCGAGCAGGCGGCGGCAAAGCTGATGGACGCGTGCATGATGACGGCGGAACAACGCGTCGAGCGCGCCGCTGTCGCCTTTCGCGATCGCACGTACGAGCGCCGCATCCGCCGAATCCCGCCAGTCCCGTCCGCGTCGCACGTCAGTAAAGACTCCGCCAGACCGTTCGTCGTTACGGGCGGCTCGCCGGCCACCGTGCCCCTCGGTACAATAGCAGCGCGAGGCCCGCGCGGATGTCGGGTCTGTACAAGACGACGGTGCGCCGGGCGCCCATATTGACCCTGCCTGAGAGCGACCGCACCGGAGGATCAGCCATGAAACGAACGACGCTGGCGCTCGCCACCTTCGCCGTGCTGGCGGCCGCCGTCGCCGCCGCGGCTCAACCACAACGGAGGCCCATGCAGATCAAACGCATCACGCCCCTGCTCTACGTCGATGCCATCGAGCCCAGCCTGCCCTTCTGGGAACGTCTCGGCTTCACCCGCGATGCCGAGGTGCCGCACGGCGACCGTCTGGGCTTCGTCATCCTCAAGCACGGCGCCACCGAGATCATGTACCAGACGCGCGCATCGGTCGCCGATGACTTGCCCGCCCTGGAGAACACGCCGATGGGCGGAAGCCTCCTCTTCATCGAGGTCGACGACCTCGCCTTCGTCGAGCGCAACCTCGGCGACACGCCACTCGTCGCGCCCAAACGCACCACGTTCTACGGCGCCACCGAGATCATCGTGCGCGAGCCCGCCGGCAACATCGTGACCTTCGCGCAGTTCCAGTAACGGAACGGGTTGCGGGGCGCGGGCAGGGGCACGTTCACGTGCACGGGACCCGGGCACGGGCACGTGTAACGACCGCGCAGCGCCCGTGCCCGCCCGTGCCCCGTGCCCGCGACCCGGCTGTTGTGCGTCGCACGCGTGGCTTGCCATACCCGTAAACGTGCCCGCGCACGTGTCCGTGGCCCGGGACCCGTAAAACGCGCCCTTGCCCCTGCCTGCGCCCCGTGACCCGTGTCGTTCCGTTGAATCTCGAGGCCCATCGGGCCATCTTCCGCGGTCCAGACGGGGAAAGGGTCGGATGAGACGAGGGTCCATACGGGCGGTTCTGTTCGCCGCAGGCTGCGTGGCCATGCTGGCGGCGCCGGTCGACGCGCAGGCGACGCTGGAACCGGAAGGCGCGGCGGAGCTGGCGCTGGCGTTGCGGCGGCTGGGTCCGACCCAGCGGGTCCTGATGGTTGGCGCGCACCCCGACGATGAGAACACGGCGGTGCTGGCCGAGCTCGCGCTGGGAGCGGGCGCCGACGTCGCGTACCTCGCGTTGACGCGCGGCGAGGGTGGCCAGAACCTGATCGGTCCGGAGCTGCAGGAAGGGCTGGGTCTGATCCGGTCGGAAGAGCTGCTGGCGGCAAGGCGGCTCGACGGTGCACGCCAGTTCTTCACACGCGCGTACGACTTCGGGTACTCGAAGTCGGCGGACGAGACGTTCCGGCAGTGGCCGAAGGACACGTTGCTGGCCGATGTCGTCGCCACGGTCCGGCGCTTCAGGCCGGACGTGATCATCGCCGTGTTCTCCGGCACGCCGCGCGACGGGCATGGCCAGCATCAGGCGTCGGGAATTCTGGCACGTGAGGCGTTCGAAGCGGCCGCCGATCCGACCCGCTTCCCCGAGCAGGCGCTCTGGGGCCTGCGCCCCCATCGCGCCTCGTACGTCTTCCAATCGCTGTTCTTCGG
>JBFJPA010000192.1:0-8168 GCA_041617355.1 Longimicrobiales bacterium | reverse complement strand
GCGGCTTGCGCCGCCTTCCGGGTCCTCTTCCGGGAGGATTTGCGCGGGGCCTTCCTGGCGGCCTTGCGCGTCGTCTTGCGGCCGCGCTTGGCCGTCTTCTTCGCGGCCTTGCGCGTCGTCTTGCGGCCGCGCTTGGCCGTCTTCTTCGCGGCCTTGCGCGTCGTCTTGCGGCCACGCTTGGCCGTCTTCTTCGCGGCCTTGCGCGTCGTCTTGCGGCCGCGCTTGGCCGTCTTCTTCGCGGCCTTGCGGGTCGTCTTGCGGCCGCGCTTGGCCGTCTTCTTCGCGGCCTTCCGTCCACCGCGCTTGGCAGCCTTGCGGGCGGTCTTCCGTGCCGTGCCCTTCCGAGCCGACGAACGCTTGCGTGTCGTCTTCCGAGCGCGCTTCGTTGCCTTCCTTGCGGACTTGCGTGCTCCGCGCTTCGCCTTCGTGGCCCGGCTGCTCCGACGCGTTGCCATTTGCGTTCCTTTCTTACGCGGTGGCGAACGAATCCCGCCGCCTCCCCGCGACCGCCACGCCTCCGATTTGGACGCGTTGGTTCGGCGGTCCCATCCGTGATGCAGACAGTCCCTCGTCTCGCATCACGGCTGCGGGTGTCGGTGCGGTGGCGGGGACTGCCGTTCGGCAGTTCACACAACCGTAAATGCGCGCACTCCAAAAAACAAGAATTTTGTGCACGCGTCTGCGCGGATTATCGACGCGTTCATCGCAGTACTTAACACCTTTAACGCATCGACCGATCGACGCGACGATGATGGAAGCCACAAAAAGAGGGTGTCGGGAAGATGCGTCGGCGGCATCGAGCGGCACGCGGATGCAGCGCGATGGGGACGTCGGTCAGCCGCGCGATCACACCGTCACGCGCGGTCGCAGGACGGCGCGGTGAGGACGTCTGTCGGGACTCGCGGCCGCGCGATCATGACCGGGCCGGCGCGTCGGCAGGTAGCGCCGCTCGGGTCGTGCAACGCGCCGCCGGGCGACGTCGTCCAACCACCGGACGCGACGGGCTGTCGCCCCGCGGCGTGGCGCTGCATCCTCGAGAACATGAGCGGTCGAGGAGCGGTGCGCTCGTGGACTTCGATGGCGACGCTTCGCCCGATCGGGGTGCGGCAGACTGGCCCCACGAACCCTTCCGCTTGCCCCGGGCTATTATCATCCTAGTCCGTGGCGTGCGCCCGTCGTGACGCATGCAACCTTCCGCGGACGGCCGGGGATCAAACCAGCCGGCTTCATTCTCGGATCGCGCGCCGGGCACGTTGGGGACGCGCCCGCTGACAGACTCGACGATCGAACCACTTCTGACCGGCATCGTGCCTCATGAAGAGATTGCTGAAGGTCGTGCTCCCATTGCTGATCGTCGGCCTGCTGGCGGCAGGCGTGATCTGGCGGCTCCGTGGAGATGGTGAGTCGGGCGAGAACGGTGGCACGGCCGCGGGTGACTCACTCGGCGGCGTCGCCACATCGGCCAGCGACGAGTTCGCGGTGCTGCCCATCGCGGTCGAGGGCGTGCCGGTCATCCGGGACACGCTCGTGCTGGCCGTCACGGCGAAAGGGCAGGCGGTGGCGCCGAAGCGCGCGATCGTGACGGCCCGCGTCGCGGGGCGCATCCAATCCGTGCCGGTCCGCGAGAGCAGCGCCGTCGGCACGGGCACGCGGCTCATCGCGATCGATCCGACGGAGTATCAGCTCGGCCTGGACCAGGCGAAGGCGGACCTGGCGCGCGCGCAGCGGCAGTACGAGGAGTTGACACTCGGCGACGACAGGATTGCGGACCCGGCGATCCGTGCGTCGCGGGCCAAGGCCGCGCGGGAGAAAGCCGGCGTAGAGCAGGCCGAGATCGCCGTGCGCAAGGCCGAGCTGCAGCTTGAGCACACGCAGGTGGCGGCACCGTTCGGTGGACGCGTCGCGAACCTGAAGGTCGTGCAGGGCCAGTGGGTGAATGTCGGTGAGGAGCTGATGACGGTCGTCGACCTGGACCCGATCCGGGTCGAGGTCGAAGTGCTCGAGGCGGACGTCGGCTACCTCGCGCCCGGCCGGGGTGCCGACATCGTATTCGCCGCCTTCCCGGGCGAGCGGTTCCGGGGCCGCATCGAGACCATCAACCCGCTCGTCGATGAGAAGAAGCGGACGGCGCGCGTGGCCATCACGGTCGCGAATCCACAGGGCCGGATCCTGCCGGGCTTCTACGCCGAAGCGTACTTGGACGCGCGTCGACTGCCGGACCGGATTCTGGTCCCGCGTGAAGCGATCATCGAGCGGGACCGACGCACGCTCGTGTTCCTCTTCGAAGGCGAGGGCGACACGGGCACGGCGATGTGGCAGTACGTGCGGACCGGGCTGGAGAACGCGACGCACGTCGAGATCGTCGAAGACCCGGACGACTCGTCGACCCGGATGCTGCGCCCCGGCGAGATCGTGCTCACCGACGGCCACTACACGCTGACGCACGGCGCTGCCGTGCGGATCGTGGCGAATGTGGCCGAAGCGGAGGGAGGCAGGCCGCGATGAATGCGCGACACACCCTGCGCACGGGAATGCGAACGGGATTCGTGGCCGTCCTGGCCGCTCTCGTGATCGCTGCACCAGCCCGCGGCCAGCCTGCGCCGACGCTGCCCGCTCAGCTGACGCTCGATGACGCCATTGCGTACGCGCTGCGCAACAGTCCCGAGCACCTGCAGCGCCTCAATGACGAGGACGTGGCGGCGGCGCAGATGCGCGCCAGCTACGGCGCGTTCCTGCCGAATCTGAACCTGGGCACCGGCTTCAGCGGCAACTGGAGCCGGACCGTACGCACGACGGACTTCTTCGGCGAGCCGCTGCCGGCGGTCCAGCCCATCGAGTCGTCGACGAGCGGCGCGAACCAAGGCCTGTCGTGGAGCCTGACCCTGTTCGATGGGGCCCGCAACTTCGCGAACATCGCTTCGGCGAAGGCGAATCAGCGGTTCGTCGAGGCGGACGTTGTCAATGCCGCGAACACGCTGCGCGCAAACGTCGCCCGGCGGTACTACGCCGCGGTCCGGGCCGAGCAGCGCATCGCACTCGAGAGGCAGCTCGAGTCGTTTTCGACGGACCGGCTGGACATGACGGAGCGCCAGTTCCGGATCGCGGCCGCGCGGCAGACCGACGTGCTCGGCGCGCGGAGCGAGGTGGCGCAGAAGCGGCAGGCCGTGCTCAACGCGGAGGCCGACGCGCGCGCGCGGCGCCTCGATCTGCTGGAGGCGATGGGCGTTGCCGGCGAGCCGGCGTTCGCGCTCGTGACCGAGCTGCCGACGGCCGCAGATCCGGCCGGGTTGGATGTGGAAGCCCTCGTCGTGCGCGCCCGCTCGAACAGCCCGCGCATCCTGGCGGCCGCGGCGCGCACCCGGCAGGCCGACAAGCAGGCGTCGGTGAGCCGCGGCCAGCGCTGGCCGAGCATCTCGCTGAGTGGCAACTACGGTCGCGGCACGAGTGGCGAAAGCGGATTCTTCGGTGCGTGGGGCAAGCTCGACCTCGACAATCAGAGCGCGGGCCTCAACCTGAACGTCTCGCTGCCCGTATTCTCCCGCTTCCAGACGTCGTCGCAGATCGCCCAGGCGGATGCGGCCGCCGACGATGCTCGATACCAGGAGCGCCTGACGCGAATCCAGGTCGAGAAGGAAGTGCGTGCGGCCCTGATCGAGCTTCAGCGCACCTACCAGGCGCTCATTCTCGCCGAGGAAGAGGCGAGCCTGTCGAGTGAGCGGCTCGAGCTGGCCGAACAGGAATACCAGGCCGGCGTCACGGCCTTCACCGCCCTGCAGCAGATCATCCAGCAGAACGAACAGGCGCAACGGGCGGCCGTCGACGCCCGGTTCAACTACGTGACGGCGCAGATCAACCTCGAAGAGCGGCTGGGCGGCCCGCTCGACGGTGGCGACTGACCATGTCGATCCCCCGCCTCTCCATCGGCCGGCCCGTGGCCGTGGCGATGTTCTTCGTCGCCATCTCGTTCCTCGGCTTCCTGTCACTCACGCGCCTGCCGGTGGACCTGCTGCCGGATGTCGCGTATCCGAAGCTCATCATCTACACGAGCTACCCCGAGGTCGGACCCGCCGAAGTGGAACGCTTCATCACGGAGCGGATCGAGTCCGAGATCGCACAGGTGCCGGGTCGCATCCGCACGGAGAGCGATACGCGGGAAGGCATCTCGCTGGTCACGCTCTGGTTCGCGTGGGGCACGGACATGGACTTCGCCGTGCTGAACGTGCGCGAGAAGCTGGACGCTCTGCGCGGCGTGCTGCCCGAGGAGGCCGAACGCCCCGTCGTGCTGCGTACCGATCCGCGCAGCGAGCCGGTCATGGCCATCAGCGTCGCGGGCGACGAGAGCCTGTGGTCGTTGAAGGAGCTGGCCGAGAACGTGTTCCGCCGGCGCCTCGAGCAGATCGATGGCGTCGCCCAGGCGGCCGTGACCGGCGGACTCGAACGCGAGATCCAGGTCGATGTCGATCTGCGCCGGCTCGAGAGCTACGGGCTCACCATCCAGAACCTGGCCGACGCCCTCAAAGGCGCCAACGCAGCGTCCCGCAGCGGCCGCATCCTGCGCGGCCGATACCAGTACTCGCTGCGTACCCTCGGCGAGCTGCAGACCGTCGACGAGATCGGCAACATCGTCGTCGCCCAGGTCGGCTCCGGCGGCGGCGCGGGCCCCGACGGCCGCGTTCTCGTCCGCGACGTCGCGAAGATCAACGACGGCTTCGAGGAACGCGAGAGCATCGCCCGCTACAACGGTCGCGAGGCCATCGGCCTCCTCATCTTCAAGGAGTCGGGCGCGAACACCGTGCGCGTCGCCGACAGCGTGGACGACGTCCTCGCCCAGCTCCGCGCCGAATACCCGACCGTCGACCTCGAGGTCGCGACCAGCCAGGCCGGCTTCGTGTCCGGCGCCATCGCCAATCTGATCCAGGAAATGGTGCTCGGCGGCGTCCTCGCCTTCCTCGTCCTGATCCTGTTCCTGCGCGACCCCCGCTACCCCGTCGCCATCGCGCTGGCCATCCCGATCTCCGTGATCTCGACCTTCGCGCTGCTGCACGCGGCCGGCGTCTCGCTGAACATCATGTCGCTGGGTGGCCTCGCCCTGGGCATCGGCATGCTGGTCGACAACTCGATCGTCGTGATCGAGAACGTATTCCGGCATACGGAAAAGGGCGTGCGCGGCGCCGTCGCCGCCGCGATCGGGACCGAAGAGGTGCAGCGCGCGATTACGGCCTCGACGCTGACGACGATCGCCGTGTTCGGCCCGATCATCTACGTCGAGGGCGTGGCGGGCGAGCTGTTCAAGGCGCTCTCGTTCGCGGTCGCGTTTTCGCTGCTCGCGAGCCTGACGGTGGCCGTCTCGCTACTGCCAATGATGGCGGCGCGGTGGGACCGGGACGGCCGCACGCGACGCACGTTGTCGGAGATCCTGCTGGGCGCGCCCATGCGCTGGGCGGCGCCGGCGCTGGATGCGTTCGAGCGCACGTGGGCCCGGCTGGCCGCGCGTTACGAGCGATCCCTGGAGTGGGCACTGCACCATCGCGTGCGGGTGGTGTTCCTGTCCGGACTGCTGCTCGCCTTCACGATCCCGTTCGCGCTGGACCTGGACCGGAGCGTGCTTCCGGACGTGGATCAGGGCGAGTTCCGGGTGCTTGTCGAGCTGCCGCTGGGCACGCCGCTTCCGGCGACGGCGGATGTGGCAGGCCGCCTCGAGCGCGTGTTTCTGGCGGACTCGGCGGTGGGCGCGGTCTTCTCGCGCATCGGCAAGCAGGTCGCGATCGGCGGCATCGACGAGGAGTCGTCGGGGCTGCACACGGCCGTGATCGAGGTCAAGCTGAAGCGGGGCGAGCGAACGGCGGCAGCGCTGGAGCGTCTGCGTCCGCAGCTCGCGCAGTTCCCTCCGGGCGCGCTCGCGGTCGAGACGGGTCACGCGACGGCGCTGGGCAAGCTGCTGGGGGCGGGTGAAGCGGACCTCGCCGTGCGCGTGCGGGGCGATGACATCGATCGGTCGCTGATCTACGCCGGGCAGCTGGCGCAGCAGCTCGCCCCGGTCCCGGTGCTGACGAACGTGCGCGTGGGCACGGAGCTGGGGCAGCCAGAGTTCCGGATCGAGATCGATCGGGACCGTGCCGCGGCGTTCGGTCTCGAGGCGACGCGCGTTGCCGCGGTGATCAACGATCACATGCGCGGCAACCTCGCGACCGAGTTCGTCGCGTTCGACCGGAAGATCCCGGTCGTGGTGCGGCTGCCGGAGGCGCAGCGGCGCGACCTGGCGACACTGGACGCACTGCAGGTCGATGGGATACCCGTTCGCGAGCTGATCACCGTGCGGGAGTCCCTGGGGCCGGTCGAGATCCAGCGGCTGGACCAGAGCCGGGTCGTGCCGGTGTACGCGGATGTCGCCAGCGGCGGCGTGGACCGGGCGGTGGAGGCGGTGCGCGCCGTCGTGGCGCAAACGCCGCCGCCGGGCGATTTGCGCGTCGATGTCGGCGGCGAGAACGAAGAGATGCGGCGGAGCTTCCGCGACCTCGGCCTGGCCTTCGCGCTGGCCGTGCTGCTCGTCTACATGATCCTGGCGGCCGAGTTCGAGTCGTTCATCCATCCGTTCACGGTGCTGCTGAGCGTGCCGCTCGGCCTGATCGGTGCGATCCTCGCGCTCTGGATCATGGATGCGGGTCTCAACTCGATCAGCCTGATCGGCATGGTCATTCTGGTCGGCATCGTGGACAACGATGCCGTGGTGAAGATCGACTTCATCAACCAGATGCGGCGCGAGGGCATGAACACGCGGGATGCGATCCGCGCCGCCGGCCATGCCCGGCTCCGGCCCATCGTCATGAACACGATCACGACGATGCTGGCCATCACGCCCATGATGCTGGGCATTGGTCCGGGCGCCGGCCTGCAGGCGCCGCTGGCGATCGCCATCTTCGGCGGGCTGCTCACCTCGACGGTCCTCACGCTGATCGTGATCCCGGTCGTGTACGAGCTGATCGATGACCTGCGCGTCTGGCTGACGGCGCGGACGGGCGGGCGCGCTGTCGCGCCGGGCACATCGATCCTGGAAGAGCCGGCCGACATGGGCGCCGAGCCAGCGACGGGGGACTGATGATCACGACCTCGATTCGCAGGCCCGTGACGATCGCGATGACGTACCTGACCATCGCGACGCTCGGCGTGGCCGCGTGGCGGAACCTGCCCATCGAGCTGCTGCCCGACACCGACCTGCCGCGTCTCACCGTGAGTGCGGTCTGGCTCGGCACCTCGCCCGAGGTCGTCGAGGCGTTCCTGACCTCGCCGCTCGAGTCCGAGATCCAGCAGGTGCGCGGGGTCGAGAAGATCACGTCCACGTCGGCGGAGGGGTCGGCCAGCATCGAGGTCGAGTTCGCGCTCGAGACGGACATGGAGTTCGCGCGGCTCGAGCTGTCCGAACGGCTGGCCTCGCTGGAAGACCGGCTGCCGGTCGGGGCACGAGCGCCGACCGTGGAGCCGTACGTCCCCGACGAATTCGAAGACCAGACGCGGCCGCTCCTGCTGTACACGGTGACCGGGCCGTACACCCTGGAGTACCTGCGCGAGGTGATCGACGACGACATCAAGCCGGAGCTGGTCCAGATGGATGGCGTCGGCCGCGTCGATGTCGACGGCGGCCGCGACCGCATCCTGCAGGTCGAGCTCGATGAACAGAAGATCCAGTCGCTCGGGCTCCGGCCCGAGGTCGTGCGGCAGCGAATTCTGAACCTGGAGATCGTACGCGAGGCCGGTGTCGTCGATATGCGGGACGGCACGTTCCGCACGCTGTCGATCCGCCAGCGTGCGGAATCGGCGGACGACATCCGGCGCCTGCCCGTCATCGAGAGCGAGGGCCGCCTCGTCCGCGTAGAAGACGTGGGCCGCGTCTACCCGACGTACGAGGACGCGCAGCGCTACTACCGCATCAACGGCTTCCCGGCCCTGACCTTCGCCGTATACCGCGCGGCCCGCACGAACGCGGTACAGACCGCCGACGACGTGAAGGCCAGGCTGGGCGAGCTGGAGCGCAGCCTGCCGCGCGGGTCCCGTTTCATCGAAGACTACGATCAGAGCAAGGACATTCGGGCCCAGCTGTCGGACTTGCGCAACCGAGCACTGGCCGCAGCGGGCATCGTCCTGCTCGTCCTGCTGCTGTTCCTGCGTTCGGT
>JBFJPA010000191.1:0-8189 GCA_041617355.1 Longimicrobiales bacterium | reverse complement strand
TCCGTTTCTTGCCCTCGAACAGGAACGGCTTCGTCACGATGCCGATCGTCAAGGCGCCCATTTCGCGGGCCAATTCCGCGATGACCGGGGCTGCGCCCGTGCCCGTGCCACCACCCATTCCGGCGGTGATGAAGACGAGGTCCGCGCCGTCGAGCGCGGCCAGGACCTCCTCGCGGCTCTCCTCGATCGCCTGGCGGCCGATCTCCGGCCGCGCGCCCGCGCCCAATCCGCGTGTCAGCTTCTTGCCGATCTGGACCTTCAGCTGCGAATGGGCCAGCTTCAGCGCCTGCGCGTCGGTGTTCACGCTGATGAAGTCGACGCCCTCCAGGTCTTCGGCGATCATCCGGTTGACCGCGTTGCCCCCACCACCACCCACGCCGACGACTTTCATCTTGGCGTTGGTGATGTTCGCTTCCTCGAATTCGAAGATCATCATCGCGCCGATCCTCCAGTTTGTTGAGACACGCCCCCGTGTCCCAGGGTTGAGGGAAGACGGCGAGGGCGAGGCCGCCCGCTGCCCGTCTGTCCCCACTTCGTCACCGCTGTCCGTCCATCCTGTTTCAGATCCTGCGTCTCCGTCGCCGTTCGTCCGTCGTCATCGCCGTTCGTGTGTGCCGCTGCCGTGTGCCGCCTCAGAAGAACTCCTTCAGCCAGTTGATCAGTCGCTGCAGCAGGCCATCGCCGAAGCTCGCGCCGATGCCGCTCACGCCGCCGGACACGGCGGCGCCCATGAGCGTGAGTCCGGTTGCGGTGGCGAACTGCGGTTTGCGCACAGTGTCGGCGAGACCGGAGAGTCCGTGTCCGGGCACACCGATACGCGTGGGCATGCCGAAGGCGTGCTGCGCGACTTCGACGGCGCCGGTCAGCGATGCGCCGCCGCCGGTCAGCACCGCGCCCGCGCCGAGCTTGCCGCCTTCATCGACGTGCTCGATCTCGCGCAGGACGAGGCTCAGGACTTCATCGAGGCGCTGCTCGATGATGTGTGCGATGAGCTCGCGCGGGACCTGACGGATCGTGCCGGGCCCGGGTGCCGGCAGTTCGACGGTCTCGCGCGGATCGACGAGCTTGGCGAACGCGACGCCGTGTTTCTCTTTCGCTTTTTCTGCTTCGGCGTAGGTAACACTGAGCCCTTTTGCGAGGTCATTCGTGACCGTCCCGCTGCCCCATGGGATGGAGGCCAGGTGTCGCACCTTGCCGTCGCGGAACACGGCCAGCTCCGTCGTGGACGCGCCCAGATCGACCAGTGCGACGCCGACATCCTTCTCGTCTTCGGTAAGCACCGCCTGCGCCGTGGCGAGCGGCTCGTGAATGGTCGCTTCAATGCGGTAGCCGGCGCGGCTGATCGCCTTGCGCAGATTTTGCGACGCGGCCAGCGCGCTCGTGATGATGTAGACCTCGGCCTCGAGCCGAGTCCCGGCCATCCCGATCGGATCGCGGATCCCGCGCTGGTGGTCGACAATGTATTCCTGCGGCAGCACGTGAAGCACTTCGCGGTCGGCTGGCACGACGACGGCGCGCGCGACTTCGTGCACGCGCTTGACATCCGCACTCGAAATTTCCTCGCCGCCCACGGCGACGACGCCGTTCGACGTGCGGGCGTGAATGTACTCGCCGGCGACCCCGACGAACACACGGTCCACGACGACGCCGGCCATCAGCTCCGCCTCCTTCATCGCCTTTCGGACCGACTCCGTCGTGCCTTCGATGTCGGTGACGACTTCGCGTCGCATGCCACCGGTGCGGGCCTGGCCGACGCCAAGGATCTTCGCGCCGTGACGCCCCTTCGCTTCCGGCACGACTTCGGCGATGACGGCGCAGGTCTTCGTGGACCCGATGTCCAGGCCTGCGACCAGATGAGCGCGCATGTCAGCTTCCGTCTCGGGTGTTGGTTCTGCGTTGAACGTCCAGAGACACCACGACCTGGTCCTGGAACCGGGCATCGATCCGCTGCAGCCGCGCGAGTCGCGCGCCGGCCGCTTCTGCACCAGCGAGACTGCCATCACCGGCGGCCGCGAGATCCGCGAGGACCAGCCGGATCTCGTCCAGTCGCCCCGCGTCGACCGGCAGACCGAGCAGCAGCTCGGCATTCCGAGGCCAGCGCAGGATCAGCCGCATGTGTGCGTCGCCGGCGTGAGCCTCCGAAACCCACGCCCAAATCGTCGGCTCGAGTGAGCGCAGGGCGACGAGGCCCTGCAGCGTCCGCACGCTGCGCGCATCCGCGTGGCCCTCCTCGCTACGCTCGACCGGCGTCGCCAGCACGGGCAGGTCCAGCTCGCCGGCGGCCGGATCGATGGGCAGGACGCGGCCCCGCACATCCACGGGTCGCAGTGCCGGCGTGCGCGCGAGCGCGACCGGATCCGCCTCGATCACGTGGATGCGCACGGTTCCCGGTGGCCGGCGAGCCACGTGGGCATCGGCCACGAGCGGGTGCGCGCGCAGCGAGTCACGCCACGGTGTCGGGTCGTCGAACACGGAGGACCGTGGCCCGATCCGGCTCGCCATCATGGCATCGTACGGCTCCAGGTAGCGCGTGCCTGTGACCTCGACTTGCGTCACTCGAAACGCCTCGAGCCGGCGCAGGTAGTGCGGGGCCGCGACGGCGCACGACAGCAGGCCTGCCCCGGCGATACCGAGTCCCAGCAAACGACGCCAGTGTGTCATGCGCGTCCCTCCCGCTCGCGGATTCGGCGCGCGATCGCCCGTGTGGCGTGATCGATATTGCCGGCGCCCATCCCGACCAGCACATCGCCCGGCCGGAGCGATTCGACCAGCGCGTCCGTCAGGTCGTCCAGCGATGGCGCGTGCTGCACGCGTGAGGCGCCCGCGGAGCGCGCCGCAGCGACGATCAGCCCGGCCGAGACGCCGGGCAGCGGCGCTTCACGCGCCGCGTAGATGTCTGTAACCCAGACTTCGTCGGCGATCGCGAGCGCCGTCCCGAACGCATCCGCGAAGTCGCGCGTACGGGTGTACAGGTGCGGCTGGAACGCGGCCACCAGGCGTCGCCCCGGGAAGACTTGACGCGCCGTCCTCAGCGTGGCCACGATCTCCGTCGGGTGGTGCGCGTAGTCGTCGATGACGGAGAAGCCTTCACTGGCCGCAACGTGCTCGAAGCGACGACCGACGCCACGGAACTCTGCGAGCGCCCGGGCCGCGGACGCGAAGTCCGCGCCCAGGTGCCGCGCGACGGCGAATGCGGCCAGCGCATTGCGCACATTGTGCAGGCCCGGCACAGCCACTGTGAGCGCTCCGAGCTCGTTTCCCCTCAGCTCCACGACGAAGTGTGAGCCCTCCGGCAGGTGTTCGACCGCGACAGCGCGCAGCTCGGCGTGCGGACCCGTGCCGTAGGCGATCGCGCTCGTGCTCGCTCCCTCCAGCAACGAGATCGCACCTTCGTCATCCGCGCACACGACCAGCAAGCCCTCGGGATGGACCCCGGCGACGAAGGTCCGAAACGACTCGTGCACGGACTCGAGGGAGCCGTACACATCGAGGTGATCGGCCTCGATCGACGTGACCGCGGCGACGTGCGGGCGTAGTGCGTGAAACGAACGATCGTATTCGTCGGCCTCCACGATGAAGACGCGATCCGCTCCCGACCGCAGTCCGCCGCCCCACCCGGCCACCGTGCCCCCCACGAACGCGGTCGGGTCCTGTCCGGCCTCGGCCAGGATCGCCGTCGTCATGGCGGTCGTCGTCGTCTTGCCATGTGTGCCCGCGATGGCCGCGACCGTCCCCCGGTTCACGACCGAGGCGAGCGCGACCGATCGCTTGAGTACCGGAATGCCGATCTCGCGCGCGGCGCTCAGCTCAGCATGGTCGGCGGGCACGGCCGCCGTCGCGATCACGGCCGCGGCTCCGGTCACGTGCGCCGGGTCGTGGCCGCGGGCGACGGCGATGCCGAGGGCGCCCAGGCGCGCCGACACCTCACCCGGCGCCGCATCACAACCGTCCACGTGCCCGCCCGCGCGCCGCAGCCATTCCGCCAACGCCGACATGCCGGCGCCGGCGATGCCGACGAAGTGGACTCGCTTGTCCCGCGCCAGCTGCGTGAGATCGAGATCCGCGGCGGGACGCACGCCGGATGTCGTCATGCGACCTCCGTCAACGTGAGCAGCTCCCGCGCGATCTCGCGAGCCGCGTTCGGCCTCGCCCGCTCCCGCGCCGCCTTCGCCATTCCCGCGCGTCGCTCTGCGTCGCCTACCAGCGTTTCGATTGCCCTCCATACGGCGGCCGGCGTGAGGTTCGCTTCCTCCATGCAAACCGCCGCACCCGCCGCCTCCAGTGCGCGCGCATTGTGCAGCTGATGATTCGCGGCCGCCGTTGGCAGCGGCACGAGTAGCATCGGGATGCCCCACGCCAGCAGCTCCGCCGTGGCCATCGCGCCGGCGCGGGAAAGCGCGACATCCGCAGCAGCCAGTGCACGCGGCATCTCATCGATGTAGCCGACGGCGCGCACGCGGTCATCGACGCCGAGTGAGGCCAGCCGCCCACGGATGCTCTCGATGTGGTTCGGACCGGTCGCCCAGAGCAGCTGAAGGCCGCTCGGCCAGCGCGAGACGCGCGCTTCCTTCGCCAACCGGATCGCGTTCAAGAGGATCTCGTTGATTGCGCGCGAACCCTGACTACCGCCGACGACGAGCACGACCGTGGTTGACTCGGCGAGACCGAACGTCGCGCGACATTCGCCGCGATCGAGGGTTCGGTCCGGCGGCCGGATCGGATTGCCGAGCGACAACACACGCGTGCGCCGGCCCGGCTTCAGACGTGTGGCCGCCTCCGGAAAGCCGAGGTGCACCTGGCGCGCCCAGCGCGCCAGCAGCCGCGTCGTCAGGCCCGGCGACGAGTTCTGCTCCTGCACCGCCACGGGCACGCCCCGCGTCACTGCGTACAAACACGCCGGCCCGCTTGCATAGCCGCCCGTGCCGACGACGAGGGCGGGACGGAACGCACCGAACAGCCGTGCGAGCGTCGAGACACTGCGAACCAGCGACGGAGCCAGCCGCCAGTTTCGCCACACCCGGTCGCGGAACAGCGGGAGCAGCGGAAGCAGCGTGTGTGGCTCGCCGCGCTGTGGTAGGACCCTTGCCTCGACACCGCGCAACGCGCCTGCGAAGTGCACCTCCGTGCCCGGGCGCTCCGCACGCACCGCATCCGCGAGTGCGAGGGCCGGGTAGAGGTGCCCGCCCGTGCCGCCGCCGGCGAAGAGGACCCGGCTCACTCGGCCCTCCGCTCGGACGTACGCGCGATGTTCATCAAGATGCCGACGGCCGCCATGCAAACGAGCAGGCTGGACCGGCCATACGAAATGAAGGGCAGCGTGACTCCCGTCGATGGCAGGATCGCGAGGTTGACGCCCATGTGCAGGAACGCCTGCACGGCGATGAGGTTCGTCAGGCCAATGGCGAGCAGCGTGCCGAACACGTCACGGGCATCGCGCGCGATCCGATAGCCCACCAAGGCAAAGCCCGTATAGAGGATCAACAGCAGAATCAGGCCGACGAGGCCCCACTCCTCGCCGATCATCGCGTAGATGTAGTCGTTGTGCGGTTCGGGCAGGAAGCCGAACTTCTGCTGGCCGTGTCCGAAGCCCCGTCCGATCAGGCCGCCACTGCCCACCGCGATCAAGGCCTGCGTCGACTGGTACGCGCCATCACCCGCGAGGTCCGGCTTGAAAAAGGCGAGCAAGCGACGCGTCCGGTACGCGACGTTCGTGATCTGGAACGCCAGCACCGGCAGGCTGATGATGAAGAGCAGCACGAAATGGCCGATGCGCGCGCCGGCCGCGAACAGGACGAACGCACACAGCAGCACCGTCGTGGACGCGACCGTCAGGCTCGGCTGAATTACGATCAGGCCGGCCACGAAGCCCCATACGAGCAGGAACGGCATGAGGCCCCGCGTCAGGCTACCGAAGTGATCCTGTTTCTTCACGGCGAGCGCCGCGGTCCACGCGATCAGGATGATCTTCGCGAACTCCGATGGCTGAATGGAAACGGGACCGAGATTCAACCAGCGGCGGGCTCCGTTCGTGGCTGGCGCGATCGATTCCGTGCCGGGCAGCACGGTGATGATCAGCATCAACGTCACGGCCAGCAGCAGCGGCCACGCGAACAGGCGCAGGACCCGGTAATCCAGCACGGCCATGACGCCGAGCAGAACGAAGCCCAGCACGCCGCCCGCGGCCTGGCGCACCACGAAGTGATAGTCCTCCAGGCCCATCACCTGCGCGCGCACCGCGCTCGCGCTGTAGATGCTCACGATCCCGAGACAGACCAGCACGGTCGTGAGGAACAAGAGCAGCGGCGCCTCCCACCCCCGGCCGACCCGTGAATGTGTTTCCACGCTCGCCGCCGCGGCCGAGCCGTGAGCCGTCTTCGTCCTAGCCATGAGCGACTCCGGCGTCGCGCGTGACCAGGCTCTTGAACTGACGGCCCCGATCCTCGTAGTCGCGGAACATGTCGAAACTGGCGCACGCGGGTGAGAGCACGACCGCATCGCCCGGCATGGCGAGCTGTGCCGCGCGCGCGAGGACCGCCGTGAGCGATCCATCCACACGCTCGACACGAACGCCGCCGCGCAGCTCGCGCTCGATCTGTTCGGCAGCCTCGCCGAACGCGATCACCGAACGCACTTGCTTCATGTCGTCGAGCATGGAGGCGAACGACTCCTTCTTCGGCCGACCGCCCAACAACAGCACCAGAGGCCGGTCCAGACTCCGCAACGCCACACGCGTCGAGGCGACATTGGTCGCCTTCGAATCGTTGATCCAGAGCACACCATCGTGCTCGGACACGACTTCCAGGCGATGCTCCAGGCCATTGAATGTGCGCAGGCCCGCAGCCACCGCGTCCGGGGCGGCGCCCGCCGCCGTTGCCGCCAGGGCCGCGGCCAGGGCGTTGGCGTGATTGTGCACGCCGAAGATGCGCAGCTCGGACGTGTTCACGAGCGCCCGCGTCGACTCGCCAAAACGCAGAGTGATCCGCCCGGCCGTATCGATCCAACCGCCGACCTCGCCGGCCGCGAGCGCATCCCGCGTCCGGAAGTACCACCGCGCTCCGGGCGCATCGCCCGGCAGGGCACGCACAGCAGCATCTTCGCCGTTCAGCACCCACGTGGTTTCCGCCGTGCCATTCCGAAAGAGCCGGGCTTTGTCACCGTAATAGGCCTCGACGGACGGGTAACGGTCGAGGTGGTCCGGCGACAGATTCGTCACGACGCCGACGCTCGGTGCGAAGGTGTCCGTGTCGGCGAGCTGGAACGAACTGCACTCCACGACGACGACGTTGGGCGGCGTCGCACGCAATGCCACTTCCGACAACGCGACGCCGATGTTGCCGGCCGCCGGTGCGTCCAGCTCCGCGGCCTGCAGCAGGTGGGCGGTCAGGGCCGTCGTCGTGGACTTTCCGTTCGTGCCCGTTACCGCGACCACTGGCGAGAGCAGTGCGCGCCACGCGAATTCCAGCTCGGAAATGCGCGGCACCGCGCTCACCAGCGGATCGCGCAGGATCGCCGCCGTCGGCGGCACACCCGGACTCAGCACGAGCAGATCACAGCGGCCCAGACGCGCGGCCGTGTGACCGCCCAGCTCGACCTCGCCGCCCAGGCGCCGGATCTCGTCGGCGGCGGCGCGCAAGTCCGCCGTGTCGCCGCTGTCCGAGACGAACACGCCATCTCCGCGCGCGAGTGCGAGGCGGGCCGCCGCACGTCCGCTCCGAGCCAGGCCCAGGATCCCCACGGTCCGCGGCACGCTCATCGAATCTTCAGCGTCGAAAGCGCGATGAGAGCGCACAGCACGCCCAGGATCCAGAAGCGGATCACGACCTTCGTCTCCGACCAGCCCGACTTCTCGAAGTGATGATGCAGCGGCGACATCTTGAAGATGCGCCGACCCTTACCATAGCGACGCGCCGTGTACTTGAACCAACCCACCTGCATCATCACTGAAACGGCTTCGGCGACGAAGACGCCGCCCGCGATGGCGAGCAGGAACTCGAGCTTCAGCAGGATCGCGACCACGCCCAACGCCCCGCCCACGGCGAGCGAGCCGGTGTCGCCCATGAAAACGGCCGCGGGGTGTGCGTTGAACCAGAGGAATCCGAGTGTGGCACCCGACAGGGCGAGGCAGAAGATCGCGAGCTCGCCGGCGCCGGGCAGATAGACCAGACCGAGGTACGCCGAGGTGTCGACGC
>JBFJPA010000190.1:0-8226 GCA_041617355.1 Longimicrobiales bacterium | reverse complement strand
TACCGCGGCAACGTCGAATTCGAGCTGGAAATGTACCCGACACGGCGGGGCCTCGAGTTGTTCCGCGAAGCGATGGCGGGCGCCACGCCCACGCTCGCGGCCGGCCTCATGGCGCAGATCGGGCTGCTGGGACTCGCCTGCACCTACGCACACCCCGCGCTGGCAGCACGCCCGCGTGGAGCGCATAACACCGAGGAGACGGTATGAAAACGAACCCCCATTCCTTTCTCCGGGTCGCGACGGCCGTGCTGACCTTGGCCGTCACGGCAAGCGCGACCGCCGCACAAGTCGGCAGGAACCAGGGCCTGCTCAATCCCAATCTGGCCGGGAAGGCCGAACTGCAGGCATTGCCGGGTATGGACGCCGCGCTGGCCGATGCCGTGATCGCCGGGCGCCCGTTCCTCGACATGCTCGCGCTCGACAAGGTCGTCGCGACCAAGCTCAGCGCGCAGCAGCGCGAAGCGCTTTATCGGCGGATGTGGATCCCGCTCAATCTGAACAAGGCGACGCGCGAAGAGATCCTGCTCGTGCCCGGCGCCGGCGCACGTATGGCCCACGAATTCGAGGAGTACCGTCCGTATCAGGCGCTCGCCCAGTTCCGCCGTGAGATCGGCAAATACGTCGACGACAACGAGGTCGCGCGCCTCGAGCAGTACGTGTTCGTGCCCATTGATCTCAACACCGCGACCGATGAGGCCATTCTTACGATTCCGGGCGTCGGACAGCGGATGCTGCGCGAGTTCAAGGAGTACAGGCCATACCGCAGCATGGAGCAGTTCCGTCGCGAGATCGGGAAGTATGTCGACGCCAAGGAGTTGGCGCGCCTGGAGCGGTACGTGGAGATACGGAACTGACAGGGAGAGGGACAGGGAGAGGGACAGGGAGAGGGAGAGGGAGAGGGAGAGGGAGAGAGGGCGAGGGCGAGGGCGAGGGGAGTGGGTTCAGGGAGGAGGAGGATGTGGACGGGAACGTGTACGATCGTATGGCGTATCCGGGCAGCGCGTTTCCGGATACGCATCCGGACCGCCTCGCGACGATCGCGCACCTGCTGGGGATGCAGCCGGCGCCGCCGGACGCAAGCCGGGTGCTCGAGCTGGGTTGTGGAGACGGCGCCAATCTGATCGCGCTGGCGTACGCGCTGCCCGACAGCTCCTTCGTCGGCGTGGACCGTGCCGCGGCCGCAATCGAGCGAGGGCGGGCCATGATCGCCGGGATCGGGCTCACCAACGTGCGGCTCGAAGCGGCGGACCTGCTCGACGTCCCCGCACGGTTCGGCGAATTCGACTACATCCTCGCACACGGCGTCTACTCATGGGTTCCCGAGCCCGTGCGTCGCCGGTCCCTCGAGATCTGCCGCGCGAGCCTGGCCGCTCAGGGCATCGCCTTCATCAGCTACCTCGCGCTGCCCGGCAATCGACTGCGGGATGGAGTCCGCGACGTGATGCTATTCCACGTCCGCAGTCTGCAGGAGCCGCGGGAGCGCGTGCGACAGGCACGCGCCATCGTACGCATGATGGCCGATGCGCCCTTCGCGACCGAGCAGAAGCGCGCGTTCGCCCGTTCCATCGCCGATGAGTTGGACCGCGCCGACGATGGCGTCATCTTCCACGACTTCCTGGCCGACATCAACGAGCCGTTCCTCTTCGCCGACTTCGTTCGCCAGGCAGCGGAGGCCGAGCTGCAATTCGTATCGGAGGCCGAATACGCCGCCGGGTTCCTTCCCATGGAGAAAGCGCCGCCCCGCGTCGCCGACGTCTTGCGAAAGCTCGAACGAGATGTGCTACTGCGGGAACAATACACCGATTTCCTGCGCTTCCGCGGGTTCCGCCAGACGCTGCTGTGCCGAAAAGAAGTTCTGCTGACGAGGCCGCCGCCAGCCGAGCGGGTCGCATCGCTGATCGTCGGGGCGCACCTGCGCGTTGGCGGCGATGTCATCGACCTCGCGGACCACACGCCTGTCACCTTTCAGCATCTGCGCGGGGAGTTCGTCGTGGAGCGCACGCTCGAGAAGGCCGCACTCGCGCATATTGCGGACGCGTGGCCCGGTTTCCTCTCGTTCGACGAATTGGCCGAGCGCGTGCGCGACACGATCGTGGCGGGTGGCGCTGGGGCCGAATTCGATGCGTCCGCACTCCAGCGCTTCCTGATGCAGTGTTACGAGCGGGGGCGAGTGCAGCTGTGGACCCACAGGCCGCGGCTCGCGGCGCGGCTGCCTGACTACCCCCGCGCCAGCGACGTCGCACGCTGGCAGGTCGCCCACGGGAGTGGGCTCGTCTCCAACCTGCGCAACGAGAGCATCGAGCTGGGCGACGGTTTCACCGCAGCGATCATCACCTTGATGGACGGCACGCGCGATCGCGCGCAGGTGCTCGACTCGCTCGTCGAGGCCGCGGTGTCCGGCAGTGCCCGGCTCGAAGTCGATGGCCGGCCTGTGATCGACCCGCAGGAAGCCCGCAGCCTGCTCGCCGATCGCGTCGACGAGGGCCTGCGAGCGATGGTCGAAAACGCCCTTGTGGTTGGGTGAGGATCCGGCTCGGGAAAAGGTGCCCGTGACCCGTGCCGTAGGACGCGCCCCGGCCCCTGCCCGCGCCCCGCGACCCGTTCCGTGCTAGAAGGCCGCCAACTCTTCGATCGCCTTCCAGACGTCGGCGACCTGAGGCAGGATCGCGTCCTCGAGCTGGGGCGAATAGGCGACCCAGGTGTCGAGCGAGGCGACACGGCGCACGGGTCCATCGAGCCAGGGGAATAGCTCATCGGCGATGCGGGCAGCGATCTCCGAGCCGATGCCCCACGACAGCGAATCCTCGTGCGCGACGATGACCTTGCCGGTCTTGCGCACGCTCTCCGCGACGGTCTCCATGTCGAACGGCTGGAGGCTGCGCAGGTCGATGACCTCGACGTCTATGCCGTTTTCCTCGGCGATCTTCGCGGCATCGAGGGAACGCTTCACGAGCGCGCCGCAGGCGACGATGGTCAGATCCGAGCCCGCGCGTACGACGCTGGCCTTACCCAGCGGGATCATGAAGTCGGGACCTGGATCGCGGCCCTTGTTGTAGACCTGGCGGTAGAGGTGCTTGTGCTCGAGGAAGATGACGGGATCGTCGCAACGGATCGCCGTGCGCAGCAGACCGTTCGCATCGACGGCGGTCGCGGGCAGCACGACCCGAAGGCCGGGCGTGTGCGTGAAGAGTGTCTCACCCGTCTGTGAGTGGTAGATGCCTCCGCCCTTCAGGTAGCCGCCGTAGGCGACGCGAATCACCAGCGGGCACTTCCAATGGCCGCCCGACCGGTACCGCATGGTGGCCAGCTCGTCGCGGATCTGCATCATTGCCGGCCAGATGTAGTCGAAGAACTGAATCTCGACGACCGGCTTGAGTCCACGCGTGGCCATGCCAACGGCGCGACCCACGATGTTCGCCTCGGCGAGGGGCGAGTTGAAGACGCGGTTCGAGCCGAACCGACGCTGCAGGCCCCAGGTGCACTTGAACACGCCGCCCTTGCCCTTGACCTGCTCGAGGGCCTCTTCCCGGCTGACGTCGGCGATGTCCTGGCCGAAAACGACGATGCGCGGGTCGCGCTCCATCTCATCGCGCAGCGCCGCATTGATGAGGTCGACCATGGTCGTCTCATCGCTGCGGTAGTCGGGCGCGTCTTCGGTGTCGAACTGGGCTGACGTCGGATCGACATCGGGAGAGAAGAGGTGATGCAGTGCGGTCTCGGGCGCCGGCTGCGGCTGCTCGAGCGCACGGTCGGAGGCGGCCTTGACCTCCGATGCGACCTCGGCTTCGAGCGCATCCAGCTCATCGGCCGAAGCCATGTCCTCGGCGACCAGGTGATCGCGGAGCCGGCGGATGGGGTCCAGCTCGTCCTGGATCTTGCGTTCCTCGTCCGGCCGGTAGAGCCGCTCGTCGTCGGACATGGAGTGCGAGTACGGCCGCGTGACGTGCGCATGGAGGAGGGCCGGGCCCTTGCGCGATCGCGCGTATGCGACGGCGCGGGCCGTCGCCGCATCGCTCGCGAAGACATCGCAGCCATCGAACTCCTCGATGTGCAGCCCCGGGAATCCGGACACGAGACGGCTGATCTTGCCGCCGGCCGTGTTGACTTCGACCGGGACGGAGATCGCGTAGCCGTTGTCCTCGACGAGGAAGACGACGGGCAGGCCGAGGTTCGTGGCCGTGTTCATCGCCTCCCAGAACTCGCCTTCCGAGGTCTGGCCTTCGCCCGTCGTGCAGAGCACGATCTCGTCGTCCTCGAACTCGTCGATGGCGCCGCGCATGGCGTCGTCGAGAAGGGCGCGGTGCGCGGCCTCGGCACATCCCACCGACTGCAGGAACTGCGTGCCGGTCGGCGAGGAGACGGAGACGATGCGCAGCTCCCGCTTGCCCCAGTGGGACGGCATCTGGCGGCCGCCGCTGGCGGGGTCCGCCGCGGCGGCAACCGCCTGGAGCAATTGCTCGTAGGGGGTCACGCCGAGCGAAAGAGTGAGCGCCCGGTCCCGATAATAGAGATAGGACCAGTCGTGGCCGGCCCGGATGTGTCGGGCCAGCGCGACCTGGACGCCCTCATGGCCGGCGCCGGAAATCTGGAAGAAGATCTTGTTCTGCCGCTTGAGCAGGATCTCCTGATCGTCGATGCGCCGGGCCGTGACCATGGTCCGGTACATGCCGAGGAGCGCATCGCGATCGAGCGCCGACGCGGACCGCGAGCGGCGTGATGTGCGGGTCTTCGTTGCCATGAACTAGGGGACTCCGTAACGACGTCGTGCCGGTTCTCATAACCGGCGGAGTGACAAGCAGATCGCGCGATCGGCCGGGCCGTTCCGCCGGCTCCAATCTAGGTACGGCCGGAGGCAGAAGCCACCCCCGGCGGCGTTTACACCAGGGGACGCACATGGCTAGCTTGGCGGCGTCCCGAGACGAGCGACGAGACGAACATGAAGTCCGCGACTCTGGCAATGCAGGTGGCGAAACTGGCGCTGCGGCGCCCCCGCCTGCTTCCGTCTTTGCTGAACGCGGCGTGGCGTTTTCGGGCGCGTGACTGGTACCGGCGGTGGCCGTTCCTGCCCTTGCCGCCCCAGGCCTACCTGGCGTGGCGCTGGCACACGGCGTACGGCGCCGGCGCCGCGGGGCCGGACGCGCACGAGCTCGAACGTTATCTGAACTGGACGTCCGGCATGCGCCGGTCTCGCGGATGAGGGTGCCATTATGTGGAAGAAGATCATCATCGGTGTCGTCGCGCTCGGATTCGCATGGTCCTGGGCCCCGACCCGTGCGCGCATGTCGACCGCGTTGTCGCCCGTATTCGGCATGATGGGACCGGTCGGTTACAAGATGCAGGAGCCCATGCGGCGCTGGCGCGCCGACAACGATCTGAAGTTCCTGGTCGAGCAGCTGCAGATGGACAAGACCGAGGGCAAGCAGGTGCCCGGGAACGCGAAAGCGTTCACGGACTGGATGGCACGCAAACCGGGTGCTGGCAATCGTGGCAAGGACCCGTGGGGCCAGCTCTACTGGATGAAGAAGAGCGGCGACGCGGTGACGGTCGGATCGAGCGGACCCGACGGCGCGAAGGACACGCCGGACGACCTCCGCCGGTCGGCCGTACTCTGAACGGAGTCCGGTGGACGCACTTCTCCCCGAAATCCTCGGACATCTGATCCGCATCGGACCCGTCGTCGTGGCCCTGGTCACGATGGCGGAGACCGCCGTTTTCATCGGCCTCCTGATTCCCGCTGAAGCGACCGTCCTGTTCGCGGCCTTCCTCGCCGAGCGCGGCACCTTTGAGCTGTCCGACGTCCTCGCGGCCACCGTACTGGGAGCGGCGGCCGGCGACCAGATCGGATACTGGATGGGCAGAACCGCGGGGCGGGGAGCCGCGGCGCGGCGGGGGCGCATCGCGAGGCTCTGGTCCAAACACGAGGCGCGCGCCCAGGCCATGTTCCGGCGCAAATCCCTGGTCGCCGTCACGCTCGCCCGTTTCATCTCGTTCGTGCGCACGCTGATGCCCTGGCTCGCCGGCATGTCGGGCATGTCCTGGCTGCGCTTCACGATCTACGACTTGCTCGGCGTGCTGGGCTGGGGCATCGCGTCCGTCGCGGCCGGTTACATTGCGGGGCGGAGCTGGGAGGTCGTGGCCGGCGCCTTCGGGACGCTGAGCGCGCTCGCGATCGCCGCCCTGCTCATCGGCATGTTCGTGGTGGCATGGCGTCAGCAGCGGCTGGGCGTCGAGGCGTCGGACTCGGGTCCGGCCGGGAGCCAGCGCATGTACCGCGTCGCATTGACCGGCAACATCGCGAGCGGCAAGAGCGCGGTCGCCGACGCATGGCGGGCCGCGGGCGCGCGGATCATCGATGCTGACGAGCTGGCGCGCAGAGCCGTCGAGCCGGGCACGAACGGGCTTGAGGCCGTACGCACACGGTTCGGCGATGACGTGATCCACCCCGATGGCACGCTCGACCGGGCCGCGCTGCGCCGGCGCGTCTTCGCCGACCCGGCGGCACGACACGATCTAGAACGGATCCTGCATCCGGAAATCGGACACCTTCGCGAACATGCGGAACGCGAGCTCAGCGCGGCCGGCGAACGGATCGTCGTGCACGTCATCCCCCTCCTGTTCGAGACAGGCCTGGAAACGGGGTTCGATGAAGTGATTCTCGTGGATGCACCGCCGGCGACGCGGCTGGACCGTCTGGTCGAGAACCGTAACCTCGATCGCGCCGAAGCGGAGTCGATGATCGCGGCGCAGATGCCGGCGGAAGCAAAGCGCGCCGGCGCGAGTCTCGTCATCGAAAACGATGACACGCTGGCGGCGCTGCAGGCGAAGGCCGAGTCCGCGTGGCAGGGAATCCTCGAGCGGGCAGCCAAATGCGCGTAGACATGCACATCCACACGTCGGCCTCGTTCGACTGCCTGAGCGAGCCCGAGGCCGTGTTGCGCACCGCGCTCGCCCGCGGCGTCGAACGCATCTGCGTTACCGACCACAACGAGATCGATGCCGCGCTGCGCCTGCGCGATCGATTCCCGGACCGCGTCATCGTCGGCGAAGAGGTGAAAACGCAGGAAGGCGTGGACGTGATCGGGCTGTTCGTGGAAGAGAAGATCGAGAAGGGTACGCCGGCCCGGGAAACGTGCGAGCGCATCCGCGCCCAGGGCGGGTTGGTCTACATGCCGCACCCGTTCGCGCGCGGCAAGGGGGGCGCCGGCCGTTTGCTGCTCGAGATCGGCAGCCTCATTCACATCGTCGAAGGGTTCAACGCCCGGCTGCACGACGCTGTCCTGAACGAGCGCGCCATGCTTTGGGCGAAGAACGCGGAACTGCCGGTCGGCGCGGGATCGGATGCCCACACGTTGCGCGAGGTGGGACGCGCCTACATCGAGGTCCAGCCGTTCGCCCTCGAGCCGGCTGCGTTCCTCGAGGCCGTCCGGAACGGTGTCGTGCGGGGCCGGCCCTCACGCCGCATCGTGCACGTGTTCTCGACGTGGGCGAAGCTGCGCAAGCGCGTGGGTGTCGGCTGATGGCGGACGCGCTTTCCGTCGTGCCCGAGACGCGACGCGATGCACTCACGGCCATCCTCGACGTGCTGTTGAACGCGTCCCATGTCGTGCTCACGACGCACGTGAATGCCGACGGCGATGGCGCGGGCTCCGAGGCCGCCGTGGCCGCATGGCTCGCCGCACGCGGGATCCCCGTGCATATCGTCAATCCCACGCCGTTTCCGGACGCGCACCTGCATCTGGTCGAGGATCGGGCGTGGGTCGCGGACGCCCAGACGACCGAGGGCGCGACCGCGCTGCGCAAAGCCGATACCGTGCTCGTGCTCGATACCGGCGAGCCGAAACGGATCGGCCGGGTCGCCAACGGACTCGCCGGCAAGAACGTCCTCGTCATCGACCACCACCTCCCCTCCGAAGGCGGTTTCACGGGCCTGGTCCTGCAGGACCAGGCGGCCTGCGCGACCGGCGAGCTCGTTTACGATCTGCTCACCGCGGCCGGCGTGCGGAAACCGTGGCCCGGCCGCATCCTCGAGGCCGTCTACACCGCCATCCTGATGGACACCGGGGGGTTCCGCTTCTCGAACACCTCGCCCCGCGCGCACACGCTCGCCGCCGACCTGATCGCACAGGGCGTCGATCCCGAGGCCGTCTATCGGCGCGTCTATGCGAGCGTGCCCCTCACGCGCATCCGTCTGCTTCGACACGCCCTCGAAACCCTCGAAGTCGACCC
>JBFJPA010000189.1:0-8264 GCA_041617355.1 Longimicrobiales bacterium | reverse complement strand
GTAGACTGGAGATCTTGTGACAATGACGAACCTGGCAACGCTGTTGGTCTTTGCGCTGGGCCTCGCGGCCGGCGAGGCGCCGCCCGCGGCGGATCCCGTCCGCGTCGTCGCCACGCTGCCGGTCTACGCGTCGATCGTCGAGGCGATCGGCGGCGCCGAGGTCGAGGTGACCAGTATTGCCGATCCGCGCGAGGACGCACACTTCGTGAGACCGAAGCCCAGCTTCGCCCTGGACATCCGGCGCGCCGACCTCTTCATCACGACCGGCCTGGACCTCGAGCTGTGGGTCCCGGCCCTGCTCGACCGCGCGGGCAACGCGCGCGTCAGCGAAGGCGGGCCGGGCTACGTCACGACGTACAGCGGCATCCGCCTTCTCGATGTGCCGAGCGCGGCCGATCGTGCGGCCGGCGACATCCACGTATACGGCAATCCGCACGTGTTCACGGACCCGCTGAACGCGATCCAGATCGCGCGCAACATCACGATCGGGCTGAAGAAGGTCGCGCCGGACCGAGCCGCCCTCTGGGACGCCGGCCTGGCTCGCTTCACCGACCAGATCCATCGCCAGCTCTTCGGCGCCGGGCTCGTCGACATGGTGGGCGGCGAGCAGCTCGCGCAGCTCGCGCGTGCGGGCAAGCTCGACGGTTTCCTGGAGTCCACGATGTTCGAGGGGCACCCGCTCGAGGAGCGACTGGGCGGCTGGCTCGGCACGGCGCGCGCGTTCCGCGGCCGCGAGATCATCTGCTACCACAAGAACTGGGCG
Source organism: Longimicrobiales bacterium (assembly GCA_041617355.1). Lineage (GTDB taxonomy): Bacteria > Gemmatimonadota > Gemmatimonadetes > Longimicrobiales > RSA9 > JBFJPA01. The sequence goes on along the minus strand of JBFJPA010000189.1, from coordinate 7,501 downwards.
TACTTCGAAGATCGGTTCGCGGTTCGGTGTGCGGACTACGTCGAGGCGAAGCCGGGCATCCCGCCCACACCTGGCCATGTGGCGCGTCTGATCGAGACCATGCGAACACGCCGGATCGGCGTGCTCATCGCCGCCGAATATTTCGGCAAGAGCCGAGTCGAAGCCGTCGCGCGTCGCGCTGACGCGACCGTCGTCATGATGCCGCTCGGTACGGGCAGCGCCGGGCCGCGCACCTACTTCGACCTGGTGGACACGTGGGTCAACGGCATAGCCTCCGCGTTCCGCGCCCGGACCTGACCCGCGAGGAGATTTCTCGATGCTCGACCTGATGGTCGTGCCGTTCACTGCGGCGCTCGTCATCCTCGCGATGAACGCGTATTTCGGGCTGCACATCATCCGGCGGGGCGTCATCTTCGTGGACCTCGCGTTCGCGCAGATCGCGGCGCTCGGCGGGACCGTCGCGTTCCTGCTCGGCGCCGAGCCGAACTCGATCACGACCTACGCCTTCTCGTTCGGCGCCACGCTGGTCGGCGCCCTGTTCTTCAGCCTGACGCGAACCGACGACTCGCACGTCTCACAGGAAGCATACATCGGCATCAGCTACGTCGTCGCGTCCGCAGCCGTCATCCTGCTGGCCAGCTTCTCGGCCGAAGGCGCCGAGCACATCAAGGAGACGCTCACCGGCTCGCTCATCTGGGTTACCTGGCCGACCGTCCTGAAGATCGCGGCCGCGTACACGCTCATCGGTCTCTTCCATTACACGTTTCGCGCGCGCATGCACGCGGTCACGTTCCATCCCGAGACGGTCGCGCGCGTGAAGCTCTGGGACTTCGTCTTCTACGTCACGTTCGGCGTCGCCATCACGTTTGCCGTCAACCTGGCCGGCGTGCTGCTCATCTTCAGCACGCTCGTCATCCCGGCGGTCATCGCGTTCCTGTATACGACGCGGTTCGTATCCGCGCTCGTGATTGCGTGGGTGAGCGGCGCTATCGCGATTGCGGCGGGCATCGGCACCTCGTTCGCGCTCGACCTGACGACCGGCCCCCTGCTCGTCGTTTCGTTCGGCGCCGTGCTGGTCGTTGCGGCCGCGCTTCGCCCGCTGATCGGGCGAAGGCCGGCGGCAGCGGCCGGCCTCGCAGTCGCGTTCGGCACCCTCGCCACGGACTCGGCGCACGCTCAGGCGCCCGCGGGTGAGCACATCGAGATCCGCGTCGGCGACCTGGTGTTCGATGCCCGCGCCGCCGGTCCGGCCGACGGCCCGCTCGTGCTCCTGCTGCACGGATTCCCGCAAACCTCGTTTTCGTACCGCCATCAGATCGCGACGCTGGCCGAAGCAGGCTTTCGTGCCGTCGCACCCGACCAGCGAGGGTATTCGCCCGGCGCGCGCCCCGACGGCGTCGCGGCCTACGCGATGACCCATCTCGTCGCCGATGTGGTCGGCATCGCCGATGCACTCGGGGCGCGCCAGTTCCATCTGGTGGGGCACGACTGGGGCGCGGCTGTCGCATGGACCGTGGCGACGCGCTTCCCCGATCGCGTGCTTTCGCTCACCGCGCTCTCCACGCCGCACCCGTCCGCGCTGTTCGCCGCCCGCGCAGCACCCGACTCCGAACAGTCCCGACGGTCCGCATACTTCGCCGTCTTTTCGGCGCCGGGCGCGGAGCAACGCTTCCTCGCCGATGGCGCGGCCTTCCTCCGCTCCCTTTATGGTGACCTCGATCCCGACGCCGTCGACGAGTACGTGCGCGCGCTGGGCACGCCCGAAGCCATGCGCGCCGCGCTCGCCTGGTACGCCGCCGCCTTCGGCCCCAACGCGCCGCCTCCACCGCCCACTCCGGGCACGCCCGTATCCGTCACCGTTCCGACACTCTACGTCTGGTCCGACCAGGACCGCGCCTTCGCCCGAGAACCCGCCGACGCCACGCGCGACTTCGTGAGCGGTCCTTACCGCTTCGAGGTTGTGGAGGGTGTGGATCACTGGGTCGCCGAACGCGTCCCGCACCGCATCAGCGCGCTCATCCTCGAGCACGTCCGGTCCGTCCCGGCCCGCTAGCTGACCCGCCAGCGACCCTCTCGCCGTGACGGACCATTGAAGAAACCGCCGGCTTCCCCCGTTATAGAGGTGTGAGTCCGAGGACGGAGCGAGACCTGGTGAAGCGCTCGCGGGCCGGGAGCGTCGCGGCATTCGAGGTCCTGGTACGGGACCACGAGGCGCCGGCCCACGCCATCGCGCGCACCCTGCTGGGTGATGCCGACGATGCCGCTGACGCCGTCCAGGATGCGTTCGTGCGCGCGTGGTCGTCGCTGCACGCGCTCGAACCCGGCAGCCTGTTCGGACCGTGGTTTCGCGCGATCCTGCGCAACCTGTGCCTGGATCGATTGCGGTCGCCGAAGCGCCGCGCAACGAGCCACGGCCACGCGCGTTCTGGCGCGAATTCGTGGAGCGAGCCGGAAGGCGAGAGGCGGGCGGCCCGCTCGGAGCTGCGCGCCGCGTTGCGCGCCGGCCTCGACGAACTGTCGCCCGAGCACCGCATCGTGCTCGTGCTACGCGAACTGGAAGAGATGGACTACTCCGCGATCGCGGAGACGATCGGCGTACCGCCGGGAACGGTCGCGAGCCGACTGCACCACGCGAGGACGGCGTTGCGAAGCGTGCTGGAACGCCGAGGCGTGACACCGGAGGACATGATCGAATGACGGAACACCCGCGGGAACGGATCAGCGCCTACGCGGACGGCGAGCTGTCGACGCAAGACGCGGGCGCCGTGGAAGCGCACCTCCGCACGTGTACGGAATGCGCGCGCGAGCTGGCCCTGATCCGGACCCTGGGAGGAGAGATGAGAGCCATGGCGGACGAACGACCGGATCGGAGCGCCTGGGAAGGCGTGCACCGTCGCCTCACACGCCCATTGGGCTGGGTGCTCGTAGTGGCGGGCGTCGTGACCTGGGCGGCGCTCGCGGTCCTCGAATGGTTCCGCACTCGGGAACTCAGCGCGGAGTGGCTGGCGACGACCGCATTGGTCATCGGCCTGGCGCTGCTCGTGGTCGGAGTCGGCTACGAGCAGTACCGTGAGTGGAAGCGCTCGCCTTACAAGGACGTGCAACAATGATCGTCACGACCACCGAGACCGTCGCCGGCCATGACGTGGCCCGCGTGCTGGGACTCGTGCGCGGCAACAGCATCCGCGCGCGTCACATCGGCCGCGACATCCTCGCCGGATTACGCAACATTGCAGGCGGCGAGGTCCGCGAATACACGAAGCTGATGGCGGAATCACGCGAGCAGGCGATCGACCGGATGGTCGAGGAGGCCGACCGGCTCGGCGCCAACGCCGTCATCTGCGTGCGCATGACGACGTCGATGGTGATGTCGGCGGCCGCCGAGATCCTGGTCTACGGCACGGCCGTCGTGCTCGACGAGCCGCGACCCTGAATTCCACGGCGGGAGTGGGCGTCAGGGAGTGTAGATCTCGACGATGCTCGTGAGGGCCCCCGCGCCGCTGCGCGGGCGGATGAACCCACCGAGCACGTAGATCTTTCCGTCCAGGGCGACGGCGCTGGCACCGGCGCGTGGCGTAGGCAGCGGCGGCAGCGCCTGCCAGCGATCCGTCTGCAGGTCGTAGCGCACGTGCAAATCCGTGATGCCGCCGCCGGGCACGCCGATGATCCCGCCGATCATGTGGATGGCATCGTTCAACCGCGTGTAGGCGTAGGCGAGCGTCAGGGAAAGATCACGCAGCATCGAGCCCGTGTGCGGCACCCACGTATCGGCCGCGGCATCGTACAATTCCACGTCGAGGACGACGCCCGTGGCGTCGAGGCTGTTCCCGCCCATGACGTGCACGCGACCGCCGTCGGAGACGGCCATCGGCCGCATGCGCATGTTGCGGATGGGTGCACCGTAACGCCACACGCCGCGCGCGGCGTCGTAGCGTGCGACGAAGTCACCGGGGTAGACACCGCCGTGGTCGGGATGACCGAACCCGCCGCCGACGATGGCGACGCCACCCGGCACGCTGACCGCCGTGCCGTTGCGGAGATCCGGCAGTCGCGCCCGCTCCTGCCAGGCGTTGGCCGTGAGATCGTAGACGTAGATGCGGCGGTCGGGATAGAAGACGCGGCCCGACAGCTGAGTATCGCCTCCGACGACGTAGAGCGAATCGCCGGACACGACGACGTCGGCGCTCACCTTCGTCGCTGGCAGGTCGGCCATGCGCTCCCAGCTGGCCGCTCCCGGTCTGAGTCGCCAGGTCGCCAGGCTGGCGCCCTGCTCCGAATCGCCGCCCACGACCCACACGGCGCCGCGGTACGCGGCCGCGCCGGCGGACATGAGCGGGATCGGCAAGGCCGGTCCGAGCGACCAGCGCGGATCCGGTCGGGGCGCCGTCGGTGGTGGCTCGCCGATGCAGGCGATGATCGAGAGGCTCAGAAACGGCGCGGCTCGCGTCGCGATTCTCATCGTCTCGGCTGCGGTCGGTGGGGTTCGATGCCGCGCCAAGGTGAGCGCGCGGGAATCGGTCGGCAAGCGGTTTGGGATGAGACGCTACCACACGTTCGCCGCCATCAAGCCCAGCGCGTCGAAGACAAACGCCGGCCGGGCCGCCAGCGACGGAATGCCCGATGTCTTCGCCAGCTCGACGAGCTGCCCCCAGGATGGATCGAACACGGGCAGCACGAACATGACCAGCATTTGTCGTGCTGGAGCTGGTCATGGGATGGTGTCGATCTGGGTTCCGCGATCGCCTCCGATGCCACGGACGGGGAAGATGCGGTGTCCGCGTTGCCGTCGAACGGAATCGTCTCTTGGCCAGGGCACGCGCGCTGCCCATCTTCTCCCGAAGCTCACCCCCTGGCGGAGGGAATCCGATGCCCGACCAAGGAGATGCTCTCGGCCCAGAAGGCGAATCCCCGTCCCGTAAGCAACCGATCCTGACCCGGCGCCGTTTCGTCGGTGTCACGACGGCCGCCCTCGGCCTGACCGCGCTGGGGCCGGCGCGCGCGCACGCAGTGGTCCGCGACCGTTTGGACGGCCGGGCTCGTTCCCGAGTGGATCGTGCGCAGGTTCCGCCCGGCCATGACAGCTTCGATCCGTGGATCGAGATCGAGCGCGCCGCGTTCCAGCACAACGTGCGCGAGGCGGCGCGGCTCGCGGGAGGCCGGCCCATCCTGGCCGTCGTCAAGAACAATGCGTACGGGCTCGGGGACACGACGGTCGGGCCGCTGCTCGCGGAGCTGCCCGAGGTCGCCGGGCTCGCGTGTGTGCGTGTGGCCGAGGCCGTGGCCATGCGTGAGGCCGGCGTCACCAAACCGATTCTCAACATGGCGGAGGTCAGCGAGGCCGAAACGGCGGAGCTCGTGCGGCATGGCGTCACGTCGTCGCTGTGGCTCGACGACGCGCCGCAACGCATGGACCGTGTCGCGAAGCGGCTGGGCCGCCCCGTTCCGGTCGAGCTGTACATCGATGCGGGCATGGGTCGCGAAGGCATGCCGGATTACCGCGCCGGCCCCTGGCTCGAGACGCTCTGCCGCCAGCCGACCGTGCGCGTCGAGGGGACGTACATGATGTTCGCGCACCAGCTGGAGTTCGGGCCCGCGCAACTCGCGCGCTTCCGGATGCTGGTCGAGACCGCGCGCGCGAGCGGACTCGAACTGGGCCGGCTGCACGCGGCGCCCACGTTCGAGCTCTTCCTGCTGCCGAACGCGCACCTCGACCTGGTCCGGCCGGGCAACGCGCTATTCGGAAATTACCCGACTGCCGACGGCGTGAAGGCGATGGCGGACCTGCGGACCGTGTTTCGTTTGCGCGCCCGCATCGCGCGACTCGAACAGCTGCGGCCGGGCGACAGCGCGAGCTTCCGGCGCGAGTACATCGCCACGAAACCGACTTGGGTCGCGCTGCTTCCCGTGGGTCATACGGACGGCTACCCGCCGACGGCCGCCAAGACGTGCAAAGTCCTGATCGGCGACCGATTGTATCCGGTCGTGTCCGTCGTCAGCTCGGCACACACGATCGTCGAGATCGGTGACGAGAAAACGGTCGAGGTCGGGGATGTCGCAACGCTGATCGGGCCCGACCATCCGGACATCGATCCGCAGGCCATAGCCGTGAACACGGGCGTTCGCTTCCTGCTGCTCATTACGAAGTTCAATCCGCGGTTGCCGCGGTACGTCGTGTGATGTTTTCCGCCGCGTTCGCGAGCGGGAAGGCGGTCGCCCGCTCGAAGCAAGCGACGTTTGCCCTCCTCGCGCTGATCACCGCCTGTGCCTCGCCGCGCGCGTCGGTCGAGGTGGCCGCATCCGCGCAGCTTCGCGTCGTCAGCTACAACATCCGCCACGGCCGAGGCATGGACGATCGCGTCGACCTGGAGCGGACGGCGGCGGTGCTGCGCGCGCTCGATCCCGACATCATCGGCCTGCAGGAAGTCGACAGCGCGGTCGAGCGCAGCGGCCGGATCGACGAGGCCGCGCTGCTCGGCCGGCGGCTGGGCCTGCACCACGCGTTCGGCAGCTTCTTCGACTACCAGGGTGGCCGCTATGGCATGGCCATCCTGTCACGTTTTCCGGTACGGCAAGCGAACGCGATCCGGTTGCCCGACGGGAACGAGCCGCGCATCGCGCTCGCCGTCACGGTCGATCACCCGCGCTACGGCGAGCTCCTGGTCGTGAACGTGCACTTCGACTGGGTCGCCGATGATGCGTTCCGCTACTCTCAGGCGGAACGTCTCGCCGCCGTCCTCGACACCGTATCGTTGCCGTACGTTCTGCTCGGCGATTTCAACGACACGCCGGGCTCCCGCACGCTCGACCTGTTTCAGCAACGGGCACGCGAAGCCGACAAGCCCGCCGAACGGCGTTTCACGTTCTCCTCGACGGACCCGAAGAAAGAGATCGACTTCGTCTTCGCCGCGCCCGCCGCGTCATGGGTCGCCGACACGGTTCGCGTGATCGACGAGCGAATGGCCTCCGATCACCGTCCCGTACTCGCCGTCCTGCGGCTGCGCTAGCCCTCGCCGAGCAGTGCCACCGACCTATCCCCGAGGTCCGGTCGACATGCCCTTCATCTCGCGGAGTTGCAGCGCGATGACGAACAGAAGCGCCAGCGCCGCGACGTCGAGCAGCCGCGATGGCGGATATTGGTTCAGGAACGTGAGCGTCTGTCCCATCATGTTCGCCAATCGTTCCCAAACCGCGAGAGCCGTGAAGCCGAAGGCCACCACGAAGGTGATGCAGCTCATTGCCACCAGGGGGCCGAACGCGAGGAGCACCTGGATCGAGCGGATGTCGCTGTTGGCCCGGGAGATGACCTGCCCGGACTGGGTGCGGTCGTAGTACGAGAACGACAGCGTGGTGAGGTGCTCGTACAGGAGGGCCCGCAGATCGGTTTCGACGCTCCACGCCAGCTCGAAGAGCGAGTAGCGGTACGCGGCTCCGAACGCGAACCGCCCCACCGCGAGCGCCAGCAGCACCACGACCCAGGTGGTCAGCTGCCCCCGGTCGGCGG